>JAUYDB010000216.1 GCA_030691985.1 Candidatus Omnitrophota bacterium
ATGAGTAGTTTGTTAAATTTGGAGTTATCCCTCCCCGGCACAAACCAAACCCTTGAGGCGGCAGGCAGGGTAATATGGCTGACAGATAAAGAGATACAGGCGCATTGCTACCCCGGCATGGGGGTTTCATTTGTCCACCTCACCTCTGAAAAAGAAAAGGCAATAGTAGACTTCATCGACAAAAATATAACCCACAGAGCCGAACCTTTCTGAATTATAATGCTTACCGGTTTAAAGATAGACATCGTAAAAAATATAAATAAGGCATTTGCCGGTTCGCTTGAAAAGTGCTTTATTTGCCCGCGAAGATGCGGCGTTAACAGGGTAAAGGGCAAGACCGGTTACTGCAGAGCGAGCGCGAAGGTCTCGATCTACAGCTACTCTCCTCACTACGGCGAGGAACCGCCTCTTTCCGGAACGCGAGGCTCCGGCACGATATTCTTTTCGCGCTGCAATATGAAATGCGTCTACTGTCAAAATTATCGCTTCAGCCAGCTCGACGCCGGAAACGAGATATCCATAGAGAAACTCGCCGAAATCATGCTCTCTTTACAGGCTGTCCATTGTCACAATATAAATCTTGTGAGTCCGACACATTACGTTCCGCAGATAATTGCGGCGCTCGGAATAGCGCTGGCTCAAGGATTGGATATCCCAATAACGTACAACACGGGCGGTTACGACCTTGCTGACACCCTGAAGATGCTAGAAGGCGCGATCGACATCTACATGCCGGACATGAGATACTCCGACAACGAAATGGCAAAACGATATTCGGACGCGCCCGATTATGTAGAACATAACCGAAAATCCGTCAGGGAAATGCATGGGCAGGTTGGAGGCCTCGTTTTGGACAAAGACGGCATAGCCAAGAAAGGGCTCATTATAAGGCTTTTGGCGATGCCTAACAATGTTTCCGGGATAAAGGGTACGCTGGAAACCATCAAGAATGAATTGGGCGATAGCCAATATCTCAGTATTATGAGTCAATATTATCCTGCGTTCAAGGCATATGCTTATGCGGAGATTTCGCATGTCCTGACGCCGGACGAATACAAAAATGTAGTTGACTACGCCAAGTTTTTGGGATTAAATAACGGATGGACTCAAGGATCACCGGCGGAAACAGACCCGAAATTTTTTGGGACGAACATCCCGCAAAAAAAGGGGCTTTAAGGCATGACCAAAGGAAATAAGCGCAAGATGTCTCACGCAAAACAGCTGGAGGCCATCTCCGTGGTAAGCAAGATGATAACATCCAGCCTGTACCTGGAGGAGATATTGAAGCTTATAGTTACGGTGACGGCCGAGATAATGAACTCAAAGATATGTTCGCTTATGCTTATCGATGAAAAAAGGAATGAGCTTGTGCTAAAGGCGACGCAATCTATGAGCGATGCGTACAACAAGAAGCCGTCTCTTAAAATAGGCGACGGCATCGCCGGAAAAGTTGCCGAGAAAAATAAACCTATGGCCGTATACGATATCACAAAAGAACCGGAGTATAAGTCGAAAAATATCGCCATAAAAGAAGGGCTTAAGTCCCTGCTCTCTGTACCGCTGGCCGTCAAGGGAAGGGTTATCGGAGTGCTGAATAATTATACGTCCCATCCTCATAAATTTACACAGGATGAGATAAACATATTAACTACCGTAGCCAATCAGGCCGCCATTGTAATTGAAAACGCCGAGCTTATCGTAAAGACAAAGGTAGTGCAGGGAGAGCTTGAGACGAGAAAGTCGGTCGAACGGGCAAAAGGCATCCTGATGCGCGAACAGGGCCTGTCGGAAGAGGAGGCATTCAGAAAGATTCAGAAAGAGAGCATGGATCTCAGGAAATCAATGCGAGAAATAGCGGAAGCGGTAATATTAATTGATAATATGAAGAAGAAGTAAGACTTGAGGCGCGCTTATGAAAAAAAATTTACGATTGGCCATCGCACAGATTAACTGCGCGGTCGGTGATCTCGAGGGCAATTCTGAAAAAATAACCGAATACATTGAAAAAGCCGGGGATCTCGGGGCGGACATAATATCATTCCCGGAGCTTTCCGTAACCGGCTATCCCCCCGAGGATCTTCTGCTTAAACCAAAATTTATCAAGGACAATATTGAATATTTGAGGAAAATCGCTAAAGGAGTCGGCGACATCTTGGCGGTTATAGGTTTCGTGGATAAGAAGGGCCGTGATATATACAACTCTGCCGCCGTAGTCTATAAAGGCAGGATCCGGGGCGCATGCCAGAAGATATTTTTACCGAATTACGGCGTGTTTGACGAAAAACGCTATTTCACAGCCGGTTCAAATCCCTTCGTCTTTAAGTTGGGTGAAATAATTTTCGGCGTTAATATATGCGAGGATATATGGCATATGGACGGCCCGACAAAATCGCAAGCCGCTTTAGGCGCCGGCTTTATAATAAATATTAATTCGTCTCCCTACTGTGCCGGCAAGATAAAGAAAAGGGAAGAGGTTGTGCGCAATGAAGCCAGGGCAAACAATGTCCTCATATCCTATACCAATTTAGTCGGCGCCCAGGATGAACTCGTTTTTGACGGCCAGAGCATGGTTGTGAATAGTTACGGTAAAGTCATAAGCAGGGCATCCGCCTTTAAGGAAGAGCTGCTGATAACAGACGCTGAAATACCTGTTGCTAGAGTAAAAAAGGCAAAAAAATTACTGATTGAAGTTTCATTTTCGGCTACATTATATCTCACCGAACGCGGCAGGGTAAATGGTATTTTTGATTGCTCC
>JAUYDB010000223.1 GCA_030691985.1 Candidatus Omnitrophota bacterium
CCTAAAGGGGGAGAGGAAATTATGAGGAAATCCCCTCTCCCCTTTAGGGGAGAGGGTTAGGGTGAGGGGTAGGCAAAAATCGAATCTCAAACCACAAGTTTCGTCGGGTCTCGTTGTTTAATTTGGACATTAGTGATTGCGCCCCCCGATTTCCGAAAAGCTGCTACACATGGATAAAATAGACATAAAAAGCCTGTCGAAGGAGGAGCTTGAAGCGGCATTGAAGGATCTGGGCGGCGAGACCTACCGCGCGCGGCAGATATTCAGATGGCTATATAAGATTGGCGTGAAGTCCTTTGACGAAATGACGGATATACCGGCAGGCCTTCGTCAAAAGCTGAAAGCGAAGTTTCACATAACGCATTTTACAATATTGGATTCGAAGCGTTCGGCCCCGGATGGAACGGCCAAGTACCTGTTTAAATTAGAAGATGCCAATACCGTCGAGGCCGTTTTTTTACCGGAAGAAAGAAGAAACACTATCTGCCTCTCCTCGCAGGTGGGATGTAAATACGGCTGCAGTTTCTGCGCGAGCGCCTCCTTAGGTTTCGTAAGGAATCTGGAGCCCTCAGAGATACTCGAAGAGGTTATGGCGGTAAGAAGAATTTACCCGGTTTCAGCTATAACAAACCTTGTATTCATGGGCATAGGAGAGCCGCTCGATAATTACGACAATGTCATGAAGGCGATAAGGATATTCAACGATAAGGACGCCTTCAATATCGGCGCAAGAAAGATGACCATATCGACCTGCGGGCTCATCCCCGGCATCGAGAGGCTTAAAAGAGAGGCTCTGCAGGTGGAACTGTCGGTATCTCTGCATTCAGCCGATGATGAGGTCAGGTCAAAGCTCGTTCCTATAAATAAAAAATATCCCCTGAAGAACCTCATTGCTGCCTGCAGGGAGTATGTAAAGAGCACTAACAGGATAATAACATTCGAATATACCCTGATGGAGGGCGTGAACTGCTCCAATAAAGACGCAGCCGCTCTCGCGAGGCTTTTAAAAGGGTTAAAATGCAAGGTCAACACGATCTCCTGTAATCGGATACGTCAGGTTAGAAATATTGAGAGCGCAAGAATGATTCCTAACCCGATGCGCTCAAGGCCTTACTCCGGGCCTTCTGAAAAGACAATAGCCTTGTTTGTAAAGGCGCTTAAAACAGCAGGGGTGAATGTTACGCATCGGAGACCCAAAGGCGAGGACATCGACGCGGGATGCGGCCAGCTAAGGATAGCGAAGCTATGAAAAATAGCGACAGGGTTAAGAGGGCGGTCGCGTTCTATTTTTTCGTCCTTTTATATCTTATTCTTCTTCCTATCGTCCTTTCTTATTCTCTCGGTTATAAGATAGATTTTAGGGAATTTAAGATATATAAGACCGGCATACTTTCTATCAGCAGCAGCCCTGCCGGGGCCTTGATATATATTAACGAAAAAGAACATAATGACCTCACCCCCGCGCGGATAGAGGAACTTAAGCCAGGCGCATACCGAGTCGAAGTAAAAAGGGAGGGTTTCTACTCGTGGGAAAAGGAGCTTACGGTCAGGCCTAACATGGTAACCAAGGCGGAAAAAATAATCCTGTTTCCAATAACGCAGGAGAAGAATAAGGTAACCGAAAAAGACATATCGGATTTTCTCATATCCGATAAAAATTATATCTACTATATGACGGCATCCGGTTTATTCAAGTCCAACCTTGACGGGACAGGCCTCAAGCGGCTTTCGGCGTATTCAGATTGGCCCACTGATATAGTAGATAAAAAATTTTCCCATGAGGGGGATAAGTTTTTATTTTTTAATCAGAAGGCAGTGTGGGTCGTATACTTAAATTTAGATAAGGCCCGCGTTCAGAACGGCGAAAGCGCCAGGGTGGAAGAGGTCATGCTTTGCGATGACCCGATCCTGGATGTATTCTGGTATTCGGGATCGGGTTATATAATAGCGGTGACGGATAAGTATATAAATGCCGCGGAATTGCGGGGAATGGGCAGGCGAAACGCCGTTTCGTTATATAAATTTATCGCGAAGCCCCGGCGGTTATATTACGACTCTAATAACGATTCCATATATTTTATGGATAAAGAAAAAGAATCCGGCAATCGGGAGGCGAGTTATCTTTACAGGCTGGACCTGCGGCAGACATTCCTGGATAAATTGATGAAGCTCTTGTTAAGAAAAGAGACGGAGGCCTCTTAAATGATAAAAGAAAAGCGCCTCAGGCGCATTTTTGAGATAATACCGGGCCTGTTGACATGGACTACGCTCGGCGCGCTTTTTGTCCTCGCCTTCATGAGGCCGGTTTGGGTCGCGGTCTTCGTGATTGTCTTTGATCTATACTGGGTCATCAGGATAGGATACCTTACCATGCTTCTTGTCTTCGCCTACCGCAGGCTTGAATTAGAGAAGAATACCGACTGGCTTAAAAGGTGCGAATCGCTGGGTGAGGTAGACGGAATGAGGCATAATAATATCTATCATGCCGTGCTCTTCCCAGCATACAAAGAAGGGCCGGAGATACTGATGCCGTCCATCCAGGCTCTCGAAAATTCAAACTATCCGAAGGACAGGATGATAGTGGTTATCAGCGTTGAGGAGAGGGCGGGTTCGGCGGCGTGGGAGAATGCCATTCGGTTTAAAGAAAAATACAAAGACGTTTTTAAGCAATTTATTGTGA
>JAUYDB010000026.1 GCA_030691985.1 Candidatus Omnitrophota bacterium
GAGATAGAACGGGAAAAGAAGATGAAGGAATTCGAAAAACATTATAGTGAAAAAAGCGCAATAGCGTGGGGGAGCCAGATAAGGTCATATGTTATGCACCCATATTCGATGGTGAAAGACCACAGGACGGAGTATGAGACATCGAATACCGGCGCCGTAATGGACGGCGACCTGGATGTTTTCATAGAGGCGTATCTTCGAATGCAGGCGGAGAAAAAATAGCGTCTAGCGTATAGCGATTAGCGTCTAGTAGGAAGTGCAGAAGCAATGTTTTTGACATTAACTAGACGCTAAACGCTAGTCGCTAAACGCTAAGACAAAGGAAGCCAATGTTCAACATATTCGGCACAGAGAGCCAAAAAATCTTAAAGCAATTATATCCCATCCTGAATAATGTGAATTCGCTGGAGCAGGAAGTCAGCGGTCTTTCCGAAGCTGAGTTGCGCGCCAAAACAGAGCTATTCAAGGCAAAAGTCCGGGAGAATCTTAACAGACACGCCGAAGAGATAGAATCTCTGGAGCGCGACCTCAAGGAAGTTGTCTCGCAGGAAGAGAAGGAAAAGGTAAAGGAGAAATTGAAACTGATCCGTGACAGGGCATCCGATGAGATACTGCCGGAGGCCTTCGCAGTTGTTCGGGAAGCGGCGAAAAGGACTATTAAGATGAGGCATTTTGACGTGCAGATATTGGGCGGCATAGTCCTTCATCGCGGCATGATAGCAGAAATGGCTACGGGCGAAGGAAAAACGCTGGTTGCAACACTTCCTATATACCTGAATGCGCTTGCGGGTAAAGGCGTACATTTGATTACCGTGAACGATTATCTGGCGCAACGAGACAGAAACTGGATGGGGCCTGTTTATGAATTCCTTGGGCTGTCGATTGGCGTTATACAGCACGATATGGAAGACGAAGCAAGGAAGAAGGCGTATAACTGCGATATAACCTACGGGACCAATAATGAGTTTGGGTTCGATTATCTTCGCGATAATATGAAACTCCGAAAAGAAGATATGGTTCAGAGGGGTTTCTACTACGCCATCGTTGATGAAGTCGACAGTATTCTTATAGACGAAGCGAGGACGCCGCTTATAATATCCGGGCCGGTGGAAGAGACGAGCCATAGATATGACGAAGTAAAACCTTTCGTAAACAGGGTGCATCAGAAGCAGGAGGCGCTGGTAAAGAGTTATCTGGACAAAATCGAAAATTTTCTGAAAGAAAATAAGACCGATACGACTGAATTTAGAGAGTGTCTTTATATAGTTCACAAGGGCTCGCCAAAAGCGGCGCGTTTAATGAGATTGATTGCTGAGAACCCGTCCCTCAAAAGAAAACTTGATGAGGTGATAGGCTCTTTTGAGAGGAAGGGGTCTGAGTCAGAAAAGTTACAGCTCGAATCCGAGCTATGTTACGTTTATGACGAGAAAACGCGAGATGTAGTCCTTGCGGCCAAGGGGCAGGATGAATTTCTTAAGGTCTTCCCGGGCCAGCTTGAGGTGGAAGACATAGACGATATATTGAATACAATGAGGAAGGATTCCTTGTTAGGCGACGAAGAAAGGGCCGGTAAAGAACGTGAGGCGATGGCGAATTATGAAATCAGGATCCGGCGCCTTGATAATCTGAGACAACTTTTAAAAGCGTACGTCCTATTCCATGCGGATGTCGAATACGTTATAAATGATAACAAGGTCGTTATCGTCGATGAGTTTACCGGCAGGATGATGCCCGGCCGCCGTTTCTCGGACGGGATACACGAGGCGCTGGAAGCCAAAGAAGGGCTGGAGATACAGAAAGAGTCGCAAACGCTGGCAACCATAACTTTCCAGAATTATTTCAGGATGTACTCTAAGCTCGCGGGCATGACAGGAACCGCGGCGACGGAAGCGGCGGAAT
>JAUYDB010000037.1 GCA_030691985.1 Candidatus Omnitrophota bacterium
GCGTAGGAATTATCGAGGAATCGAAAAGGTTTTATCCGGACAATTCCCTCGCCTGCCACCTCTTAGGCACCGTTGACGTCGATAATACCGGGCTGGAGGGCTTGGAATTATTTTATAATGCCTATCTGAAAGGCGAAAGCGGCTGGCTTATCTCCACACAGGATGCCAAGCGTAAGTTGTTAGAATCGTACCAGGGCGAATTTATCTCACCGAAAAAAGGCTTGAACCTGCAGCTTACCATTGACGAAGTAATACAGAATGCCGCGGAAAGAGAGCTTGGGAAGATATATGAGAAGTATAACGCGAAGGGCGCATCCATCATCGTCATGGATCCGCGTAACGGAGACATCCTGGCGCTCGCCAATTTTCCGAATTACGATTTAAATAATGTTACGAAAAGATCTCCGGAGGCGGTGCGGAACAGGGCTATAAATGATTTTTTTGAGCCCGGAAGCGTATTCAAGATTATCACGGCGAGCGCTGCCCTGGAAGAGAAGGTAGCGGATCTCGACGATAAGTTTTATTGTGAAAACGGCGCATATAAAGCAGGCCGAAGGATATTGCACGACCATACTCCTCATGGTACATTGACATTTAAAGAGGTGATAGAAAAATCGAGCAATATAGGCACCGTTAAGATAGCAAGCCTTTTTGGGCCTGAGAGGATGTATGGATATATAAAGGCCTTTGGTTTCTTTGATAAGACGGGCGTGGACCTTCCGGGGGAGGTTGTCGGAATGAACAGGCCGCAGTCAAAATGGTCGGGCTCTAGCATGCTCGCGATACCTATGGGCCAGGAAGTTACGGCTACGGCAATGCAACTTGCGTGCGCTATATCCGTTATCGCGAACAACGGATTCCTGGTAAAACCGCGCGTGGTAAAAGCAATAATAGATGAGAAAGGGTATCCGATAAAGGAATTTCGGCCGAAGGTTTTGAGAAAGGTTATATCGTCCCGGACCGCTGTTAAGATGAGGGCCATACTGATGGGCGTTGTCGAGAGCGGCACTGGCAAGAAGGCCAAAATAGAGGAATATGATGTGGCGGGAAAGACAGGCACAGCGCAAAAGGTAGAACCGGGCGGAATATATTCTCACGACAGGTTCTTAGCGTCCTTTATAGGATTTGCCCCTGTCGAAAAACCCGTGCTGTCTATAGTAGTGTGTGTTGATGAACCCCGTCCGGTATATTATGGCGGAGAGGTCGCTGCCCCTGTGTTCAAAAACGTGGTCGATGAATCGCTTAAGTATTTGAATGCCAAAGGGGCAAAATTTTTGTAGTGAGTCGAAAACTCAGGTTTAGCTATCAGCCTTCAGCCTTCAGCCTTCAGTTTTCAGTTTTCACCAATCGATACGCTTTTTTGCTCTTAGCTGTAAGCTGAAAGCTGTTAGCTGAAAGCTGAAAGCTGAAAGCTGAAAGCTGAACGAAGCTATAACACAGCTATAACGAGGCAACATGCGTCTCAACGAATTGCTCAAAGGTTTAAGTTTCAAAACAAAAGACGATATATCCGAGATAGACGTGAAGCGCGTAAGGGATGATTCAAGGGCCGTTGAAGAAGGAGATCTGTTCATTGCCGTTAAAGGATATTCCACCGAAGGCTCCGCCTATATAGGAGAGGCTGTCAAAAATGGCGCCAGGGTAATAATGGCCCAAAGGGATCACGGTTCGTCGGGGGAGATAAAAAGAATACTGGTGGATGATACAAGAAAAGCGCTGTCTGTATTGGCGGCAAATTTTTACGGCAATCCTTCTGACAGGCTCAAGATCGTAGGGATAACAGGGACTAACGGGAAGACCACTATAACTTATATAATAGAAAGCATCCTGAAAAACGCCGGTAGCGGCGCAGGTGTTATAGGCACCGTAAATTACAGGCTGAAGGATAAGGTTTTACCATCGAAGAACACGACTCCGGGGGCGCTGGAACTGCAATCTCTGCTGGCGGAAATGGCTAAAGGCGGTTTGCATTATGCTATAATGGAGATATCGAGCCATTCGCTCGACCAGGGAAGGGTTGATAGTGTCAGGTTAGATACCGGTATATTCACAAACATAAGCGCTGAGCATCTCGATTACCACAAAACGATAGAAGAATATTTTAAAGCCAAGGCGCAGATATTCGGCCTGCTAAAAGATGGCGCAACAGCCATACTTAATGACGATGACGATAAGGTCGCGTCTTTAAAAAACTCTATAACAAAAGCAAGGGTGATAACTTACGGGATAGAGAACTACGCCGACGTATGCGCTCAAAATATAAGGAGTTCGATCGACGGCACAAGGTTTGACGTCGTTATGCCTAAAAATCGTTTCGAAATTCGCACGGGATTGATCGGGATGCATAATGTTTCGAACATCCTCGCAGGCATAGCCGCGGCCGTTAGTCTCAATATAGGTATTAGCGCGATAAAGGGTGGAGTTGAATCGGTTGTTTCCGTCCCCGGCAGGTTAGAAACGCTTGATATAGGCCAGGCCTTTAAGATATTTGTTGATTACGCCCACACGGAAGACGCCCTTTACAATATATTGACCCATTTACGCAAAGTCGCGGTCAGGGGTATCATAACTGTCTTCGGTTGCGGCGGAAACAGGGATAGGCTTAAACGGCCGCTTATGGGCAAGGTCGCATGTAGACTATCTGATCACGTAGTAATAACTTCTGACAACCCGAGGTTCGAGGAACCTGAAGCCATAATAGAGGAGATAGAAAAAGGCGTGATAGGCAAATTCGATAATTATTCTGTTGCGATAGACAGGCGCGAGGCGATAAAAGAAGCGCTCGAGCTGGCCGGCGAGGGTGATATAGTGGTGATTGCCGGAAAGGGCCATGAAGATTATCAGATAGTGAAGGACAAGATCTTTAATTTTAATGACCGCGAAATAGCCAAAGAAATATTACTAAAGAATATGGCGGTGCGCAAGTGAAGGCCGGGGAAATAATAAAAGTTACAAAGGGGATGCTCCTTTCAGGCAGCCCCGGCGTTGAAATAGACCCGTTGAATATTTCAACAGATTCGAGGACTATAAAAAGAGGAGAATTTTTCATAGCGCTTAAAGGCCCGAATTTTGACGGCAATGAATTCATAACAGAAATTTTTGATAAAAGCGCGGCAGGGGCCATGGTAGAAGGCCGCGGAGCCGAGGGCGCGGGGCGTAATAAAGTTGTCATACAGGTTAAGGATACGACAAAGGCCCTGCAGGCGATTGCGCGTTATCACAGGATGAAGTTTAGAATTCCGGTCATAGCTGTTACCGGCAGCAATGGCAAGACTACGGTAAAAGAGATGATATGGAGCGTATTGTCCTCAAAATACGAAGTCCTGAAGAGCGAAGGGACGAAGAACAACCACATCGGTATCCCGCAGACGCTTTTGAAATTAGGGCATAAACACGATCTGTGCGTTTTGGAGCTTGGCGCAAACCACAAGACAGAGCTGAAGAATCTGGCGGCAATCGCGATGCCTGCCGTTTCCGTGATAACCAATATAGGCCCGTCTCACCTGGAATTTTTTGAAAACCTCGAAGGCGTCTATAAGGCTAAAATTGAGATACTCGCCTCCCTGGAAAGGCGAAGAGGGCTGGCCATTCTCAACGGGGACGATGATTTCCTCTTGCGGATAAAGAACAGTAAAATCCGAATAATGAGATTTGGCCTGGGAGAGGCGAACGATATTAAGGGCAGAATTCTTTCTATAGAAAAAGATAAGACGCGCTTTATTGTTAACGAAGAAGAAGTGTTTGAATTGAATGCTTTGGGAGTCCATAATGTTTATAACGCGCTTGCCGCTATAGCGGTAGGGCGCAATTTCGACATAGGTTTTGCCGCTATTAAACGGGCTCTTTCGGGTTATAAGCCGGCGCGCATGAGGCTCGATATCAGAAATATAAACGGCATAGATATAATAGATGATTCTTACAACTCAAACCCTGCTTCAATGAAGCGGGCGCTCGAAGTTATGGAGTCATATCCGGCCAGGCACAGGTACGTTGTGAGCGCGGACATGCTGGAGCTGGGGAAAGGCAGCATCCTTTTTCATAAGGTGATAGGCGAGGAGGTCGCGAAGTTAAATCCAAAAGGCCTTTTGACTTTCGGGGAGCTTTCAAAACATACCTTTTCCCGCGCGATAGCTTGCGGGATGGATAGAGCCAGCGCCTGGCATTGTTCCACAAAAGATGAGATAGCGGCCATATTAAAAATGGTTACCGGGAAAGGGGATGTGGTATTGATTAAAGGGTCCCGCGGCATGAAAATGGAAGAGGTGTTGGAGAAGTTGTGAGTTGTGGGTAGTGAGTAGTGTGTGTTTTACTCACAACTCATGACTTACAACTATAAGGACTGATAATGCTCTATTATCTATTATATCCGCTCAGATCTCTATGGTTTGGGTTTAATGTATTCAAATATATTACATTCAGGGCGGTGATGGCCAGTCTCACGGCATTTTTATTATCCCTTATATTGGGCCCTTTTGTTATCAATTGGCTGAAGAGATTGAACTTTGGACAGAATATCAGAAAAGAATATGTAGAATCGCTGTATGAGCTTCATAAGCATAAGCAGGGCACTCCGGCGATGGGCGGTATCCTTATAATAATGGCGATAACGCTGTCTACTCTTCTATGGTCCGACATACTGAATAGGTACATATTATTGACGCTCTTCTCCTTTTTATGGCTTGGCGCGGTCGGTTTTGCGGATGATTATATAAAGATTGTAAAAAATAGAAGTTTGGGCCTCAAGCCGATGAATAAGCTGTTAAGCCAGGCTCTACTGGGATTTTTAATAGCTGTTTACATAATGAAATTTACGCCGATTCCCACCGCGCTGTCCATTCCGTTCGTTAAACATTTTGCCTTAGACCTGGACGGTTTTTACATATTATTTGTTATATTGGTGCTGGCCAGTTCCAGTAATGCCGTAAACCTCACGGATGGGCTGGACGGCCTCGCCATAGGGTGCACCATAATAGCGGCCATATCGTATTCGGCCCTGAGCTACATCTGCGGGAATTTCAGGTTCAGCGATTACCTGAACGTCTTCTACCTGCCGGGGGCTGGAGAGCTCTCCGTTTTCTGCGCCGCAATGATAGGCGCGGGCCTCGGATTCTTATGGTTTAATTCATATCCGGCTACGGTATTCATGGGAGATACGGGTTCTCTGGCGCTTGGGGGCGGACTGGGTGTAGTTGCAATCTTTATAAAGAAAGAGCTCCTGCTGTTTCTTGTGGGAGGGATATTCGTCATGGAGGCGCTATCGGTCGTGCTGCAGGTCGCATGGTTTAAGACCACGAAGTCGCGTCTGTTCCTGATGTCGCCTATACATCACCATTTTCAGCTTCTGGGCTGGGTTGAGAACAAGATAATCATCCGTTTCTGGATAGTCGCGATAGTCCTGGCGCTCTTTAGCCTGTCGACGCTGAAGCTGCAGTAGGGGGAGGATTTTTTTCGGCTTCGACCATATTGGCCATGCGGCCAGGGGGTTTCGCCTAATTTTGTTTTTCAAGGAATAATCCTTTTGGTTTTAGTATTTTAAGCTTTACTGCCGCTGTAGATATAACGGTCATAAACGTATCATGGTAGTGCATCCTAAACAAAATTTATACGGCTCAACCCCCTTGGCCACATGGCCATTCGACAGAAGCCGAAAAAATTTCTTTGAAGAGCATGGACCTTAAGAACAAACTGGTTACGGTAATTGGACTTGGCAACAGCGGCGTGAACGCGGCGATTTTGGCGCGCGAGGCCGGCGCGTCGGTGAGGGGCACAGATTTACATGATACGCCTTCCATAAGGGATGCGAAGAAGCTGCTTGAAGGTAAAGGCATTAATGTCGAGATAGGCGGCCACACAAAAGGATTTATAAGGGGTAGCGGCCTTGTTGTCGTAAGCCCTGGCGTTGAAGCCGGCTCACCGGCATTGAGATGGGCGGGCGAGTTTAAGATACCGGTGATAGGCGAAATGGAGCTGGGTTTTGGATTCTGCAAAGGCAGGATAATAGCCATAACCGGGACGAACGGTAAGAGCACTGTCACGACGCTGGCCGGAGAGATCCTCAAAGATGGCGGCGTGGATGCGGTTGTTTGCGGGAATATCGGCAATTCGCTTTGCGGCGAGATACCGCGCATTAAATATAATACATGGGTATTACTTGAGGTCAGCTCTTTTCAATTAGAGAGGATAGAGGATTTTAAGCCGCACATAGCCGTGATACTTAACGTAACAGACGATCACATGGATAGATATCGTTCGTTTAACGAATATATCAATGAAAAACTGAAGATATTCGCTAATCAGGATAAGGGAGATATCTTAATTGTGAATTATGACGATAAGAAGTTACGCGGGCTGGCCGGTAAAGCAAAATCGAAGGTTTTATTTTTCAGCAGGTTTGAGAAGACGCTCGGCGCATGTCTTGAAGGAAACCAGATTTGGTGCGGCCCCGACGGACGGGCAAGAAAGATATGCGGTATAGATGATATGAGGCTTAAAGGGCTGCATAATGTCGAAAATGTTCTCGCATGCTGCCTGATCGGCGTAATCGCCGGCGTTAAGGAAGGTTCGATCCGGGATACCGTCAGGAATTTTAAAGGGCTGTCTCACAGGTTCCAGGCCGTTGGTTTCATAGACGGCGTTGAATACATCGACGATTCGAAAGGGACGACGGTAGATTCAACCTGCAGGGCGCTCGAATCCTGCGCCGGGCCCGTCATACTTATAGCGGGCGGCAAAGACAAACATAGCGATTATAGCGTTGCCAGAGATATCGTCGCCCGAAAGGTCAGGGACCTCGTTTTAATAGGAGAGGCTAAGGGAGCGATAAAAAAAGCGCTCGAAGGCGCATGCGCGGTGCATGAGGTAAAGGATATGTTTGAGGCGGTTGTGGCAGCGCATAAACTTGCGGGCACAGATTGCGTCGTGCTGCTTTCGCCGATGTGCTCCAGCTTTGATATGTTCAAAGATTATAGACAGAGGGGCGAGGTGTTCAGGGAGGCGGTCGAACGACTGTCGAAAACTTACGTTTAGCTTTCAGCTTCAAGCTAAACGATGCTATTACGAGGCGACGTGAGAAAAATACGTATCTCGATATTCTTGATAGTGACGGTCCTGGCGGCCGTGGGCATCGTGATGATATACTCCGCAAGCGCCATATACGCTTATGGCAACATGGGAGACAGTTTATATTTTTTGAAAAAGCACCTCGTCTATCTTGGAATAGGGTTTGCGATGATGTTTCTGGCTATGTCTATAAATATTGGCACTCTAAAAAGCATCTCGAAACCGGCGATCCTATTATCTATAATTCTTCTTTTCCTGGTGCTCGTGCCGCATATAGGCAGGGAGACTCAGGGCGCAAGGAGATGGTTCAGAATAGGGTCGGTGAACTTTCAGCCATCGGAGTTCGCGAAGCTGGCGATGATCATATATATCTCTGATCTGATTTCAAGAAAAGAGAATATTATGAAAGACTTCCTTTATGGATATATGCCCGCGCTTATAGTGCTTGGCATCGTGGCGGGGTTGGTGTTGCTGGAACCGGATCTCGGCACGGCCATAACTATAGCAGTCATAACTCTTATCATGCTCTTTTCAGGCGGGGTCAGGGTATACCATATACTGGCTTGCGTATTGGCAAGCCTGCCGGCTCTGTATCTCTTGCTGTTCAGGGTGCCGTACAGGCGAAAACGCATTATGATGTTCTTGAACCCATGGGCGGACAGGAGGGGGGCGGGATTTCAGATAATACAATCTTTTATCGCTCTCGGCTCCGGAGGCCTGTTCGGCGTCGGCCTGGGGCAGTCGAGACAGAAACTGTTTTATCTTCCGGCTTCTCATACGGACTTTATATTTTCGATAATCGGGGAGGAGATAGGATTCGTCGGAACCGCTTGCGTTGTTATGCTGTTCACATTATTTGTTTGGCAGGGCATGAAGATAGTGTTCAGGTCTCCCGGCACGTTCGAAAGAAGCTTGAGCTTCGGGGTTATTTCGCTTGTCGCGATCGAGGCGGTAATAAATATCGGCGTAACGGCCGGCGCTTTTCCCACAAAGGGGCTCCCGCTTCCGTTTATAAGCTATGGAGGTAGCCACCTAATATGCCACCTTGCGGCGATAGGGCTGCTTCTTAATGCCGCTAAATCCTGCGAGCAATACCGATGACGATCCGCCTTCGCTACCGCTCCGGCGAGACCTCGCCAAGGCGAAACCGACGGCGGGTTTTGATAGCGGCTGGAGGTTCGGGCGGGCATATATTCCCGGCAATAGCGCTTGCAAAGACGTTAATAATGAGTTTGGAGAGCATAGATATAAAGTTTGTCGGAAGCGATAAAGACCTGGATAGAAGAATCTTTGAGAAAGAGGGGTTTAAATTTTCATTATTATCGGTCAATAAGCTTCCGTACGGTTTATCGCCGCGCCTGCCGCTGTTTTTTGTAAAGTTATTTACGGATTTGTTAAAAACAATTTATATAATCGCCGGATACCGTCCCGATATAGTCGTTGGTTTTGGCGGATACTGTTCTTTTCCTGTAGTATTGCTATCCTGTCTATTCGGAATTCCGAGGATAGTCCATGAACAGAATATGACGCCGGGAAGGGCCAACAAATTTTTGTTCAGATTGGCGGATAGAATTGCGGTGAGTTTCCGTGACACGATCAATTTGTTAGGGACCGACGGCAAAAAAGCGACATTCACGGGTAATCCTATCAGGCCGGAAATACTCGCGTCATCCGGAAATCCGGGCTCGAGGGAAAACGGGATAAAGAAATTCGGACTGGACACGGATAAATTTACCGTGCTTGTTATAGGCGGAAGCCAGGGCGCGCATTTTCTTAATGAGACTTTTATAAAGGCCGTCTCAGGACTCGGGCCGGACGTAAAACGCTCAATACAGATCATTCACATAACAGGAATAAAGGATTACGAATGGGTTATGACGGCGTATGGGCCCTTGCGCGATATATCGCACAGGGCATATTCATTTATTGACAGGATAGAAGAGGCCTACAGCGCCTCCGATCTTATTGTGACAAGGTCAGGCGCATCCGCCATATTCGAAATAGCGCTTTTTGGTAAGCCGATGATATTGGTCCCGTATCCTCTTGCCATGAGTCATCAGTCAGAAAACGCGAAGGCGTTTTTCAAAAATGGAGCCGCAATGAAAATAGAAGAGGATAAATTATCCGCCGAGATGTTCAAAGGCGCGATGTTGAGTCTCTTCAACGATAGGGATAGGCTCAAGGTGATGGGGGAGGCCGCAAAGAAATTGAGCTATGCGGAATCATCCATCAAGCTGGCGAGGTTGGTTTTAGGCGAGCGCGCGGATGGCGCTTTGAGTTAAGCAAACCCCTCACCCTTGCCCTCTCCCCTAAAGGGGAGAGGGGATCATGGGGGTTTTGAGTATTCCTCATACTTTCCTCTCCCCCGGCGGGGGAGAGGATTAAGGTGTGGGGGAAATAGTGCTAATTTGGACAGCAACAATGCGGATCGATAAATTTAAGCGTATACATTTTGTCGGTATAGGCGGGATAGGGATGAGCGGGATTGCCATGGTTCTTTTGGAAATGGGGTATAAAGTTTCCGGATCAGATTTAGAACCAAATTCCTTGACCAGGAAGATCGAGATGCTGGGCGCAGACGTATTTGAGGGCCATCATGCCTCAAATCTTTCGGATGACACCGGCCTCGTGGTCTATTCGTCGTCGATATCTAAAGACAATCCGGAATTAAGAGAGGCGCGCAGACGGAAAGTCCCAGTCGCTCATAGGGCCGAGATGCTTGGCTGGCTTTTTAATAAAAGGCGCGGTATCGCTGTAACCGGCACCCACGGTAAGACGACGACAACGTCGCTTATCTCCGTCATGCTGGAAAATTCCGGACTCGATCCGACCGTTATAATAGGCGGTGAAATCGCGCAGTTCGACGGAAACGCCAAGGCCGGCAACGGCCAATACTGCGTCGCGGAAGCTGACGAAAGCGATGGCTCATTCCTGAATCTTGATCCTTTATACGCGGTCTTGACGAATATAGAGATGGAGCACGTAGATCACTTCAAAGCTCTCGGCGACACAATCTTCGCCTACCGCTCCTTTATCAATAATTTAAAGAAGGGGGGTGTGGTATTTTACAACCTCGATGACCAGAACATAAAGGCCCTTCTTAGAGGGTTTCAGGGCAACCGCAAAAGTTTCGGATTTTCTAAAGACGCGGACATGCATCCTATCGATGTAAAGATGAACGGGTTCGATACCTCATTCAGATGTGTATATAAGGGGCGAGTCCTCGGCGAAGTCAAGATTAAGATACCGGGTATTCACAATGTATTGAACGCCATGGCCGCGATACTTGTCGGCCTTGAGTTGGGCAAAAAATTTGATGATATAACCGATTCGATAAAGGACTTTTCAGGGGCAAAACGCAGGTTTCAGCTGAGGATGGAAAAAGACGGGATTATGCTTATCGAAGATTATGCGCATCACCCGACAGAGATAAGGGCTGTGCTATCCGCTTGCCGCAACTGGAAAAACAGAAGGGTAATAGCGGTATTCCAGCCGCATAGATATACAAGGACTAAATTCTTCTCATCCGAATTCGGCAGATGCTTTGACGGAGCGGATAAATTGATATTGACGGATATATATGCGGCGAGCGAGAAGCCGATAAGAGGCGTCTCGGTCAAAAACATTTACGATAGAGTCAAGGCAGAAGGTTTCGACGATGTTAAAATAATTAAGAAAGAGGCAATCGCGAAATTTCTGATGAAGATAAAGAAGCCGGGTGATATGATATTGATTCTTGGCGCAGGCGACATAAAGAAAGTGACGGAGGAACTGCGCGGAAGGCTCGCCGCCGATTCAGCAGATGGCGGCCTTATAAAAAAGTTTAAAAAATCCTTCAAGGGAAAACTATTGACAGGTGAAGGGCTTTTTCATCACACGTCGTTCAGGATAGGAGGCAGGACAGACGTGTGGGCCCAGCCGGAGGATGAAAAAAATTTAAGAAGGATCCTTTTGTTCGTAAAGACAAATAAGATACCGATATTTATTATGGGCAACGGCACAAATATACTGGCCAGAGACGAAGGCTTCAGGGGCGTCGTGCTTAATCTTGGGTCGCCATTCTTTAAAAAAGTCATGATAAAGGGGACAACGGTCCATATTGGGGCGGGTTTTGGCCTATCCAAGCTCATAAGGCTCTGTTGCCTGAACGGCCTATCGGGGATTGAGTCGCTTGTCGGGATACCGGGAAGCGTTGGAGGGGCTATTTATATGAACGCAGGCGGTTATACAAACCCCATATATAAAAATATGGGGAACCTGGTAGCTTCTTTAAGAGTAATGGACTATTCCGGCAGGGTGAAGAATTTGAAAAAAGGGGCATTAAAATTCGATTACAGGCGTTCAAATCTTGAGCCGTATATAATATTAAGCGCGACGCTGAAATTAGAGAAGGGGGACAGGGACAACCTATTCCCAAGCTGCTCGCGATTTTTAAAGATGAAGAGAGAAAAACAGGCGCTTGACCTTCCGAGCGCGGGATGTGTTTTTAAAAATCCGCCCGGAGCTCAGTTCACGTGCGGCCAGATGATAGACATGTTGGGGCTGAAGGGCAAAAGGGCGGGCGGGGCCCAGATATCCGAGCGTCTCGCGAATTTCATAGTGAACAGAAAGGGCGCGACTTGTAAAGACGTTCTCTCCCTGATAGACCTGGTCAGGAGGAAGGTGAGAGAGA
>JAUYDB010000176.1 GCA_030691985.1 Candidatus Omnitrophota bacterium
TCCTTGAAAACAAAATTAGGCGAAGCCCCCTGGCCATATAGCCAAGAGGGTCTCGATCTGAAAACTTTCCACTCTCCGCTACATTGAAACCGGATCGACGTCGACGGCGACCAGGACGCCGTGCGGCTTTCGGAAAGACCCGAGCGTTTTTTTAAGAAGGGCGCACATGGCGGCTTTGTCTGTGCCCTTCAGCATTATGTTGTGCCTGAAGTATCCGCGCATCCTCGCGATGGGCGCCGGCGCCGGCCCTCCGACCATCGCGGACCTGTCTTCGGCCCTTATCGCCTCCGCCAGATTTGTTGCCGCTTTCAGGGCAATTTCATCTGCTCTCGCCCTGACCGTTACCTTTATCAGATTGACAAACGGCGGAAAGGACAACTCCTTTCGCGCGACTATCTCTTCCGCGTAGAACTTCTCATAATCATGCTTTGCCGCGGCCAGTATCGCGTAATGGCCGGGCGCATACGTCTGGACGATGACCTCACCGCCGTCTTCGCCCCTGCCGGCCCTTCCGGCGACCTGGGTCAGGAGATTAAACGTCCGTTCGCTCGCCCTGAAATCCGGAATGTTCAGCGTCACATCGGCGGAGACAACGCCGACCAGAGTCACCTGCGGAAAATCGAGCCCCTTCGCTATCATCTGTGTGCCGACCAGGACCTTGACATTGCCCGATTTAAACTCCCCGAGGATCCTGTCGTGAGAACCTCTCTTTGAGGTGGTATCCGAATCCATCCTCGCTATGCGCGCGTGCGAAAAATTACGGCTTATTTCCGACTCCACCCTCTCGGTCCCGAGGCCGAAATACCTTATGTAGCCGCTCCTGCATTTCGGGCATATGTCGGGCGGCGGTATATGGTAGCCGCAGTAGTGGCATAAGAGATTCTTTTCTTCAAAGTGATAAACAAGCACCGTATCGCATCTTTTACATTTCAATACCAGGCCGCATCTCTTGCAATTAAGAAAAGTGGAGAAACCCCGCCTGTTTAAGAATATTATCACCTGCTTTCCATTCTTCAATGCCTTATCTATCGCGTCGAGAAGCACCTTTGAAAATATAGCGACCTTCCTTCTCGCCGCGAGTTCCATGCGCATATCGACTATCTTTACTTTCGGGAGAAGCCTCTCTTCTATCCGTTTTGTGATCTTTATAAGTTTGTAAACGCCATTTTTGGCCTTGTGATAAGATTCGAGCGACGGCGTAGCGGTTCCCAATATCAAGGGGCAATTATTAAGCCTTGAGCGTTCCTCGGCGACTTCCCGCGCGTGGTAACGCGGGACATCGTCCTGCTTATATGTGGTCTCGTGCTCTTCGTCGATTATTACAAGGCCGAGATTGTCCATAGGGCTGAATACCGCTGAACGGGCGCCCACCACGATTCTGGCCCTGCCATCCTTAATCCTTTTCCACTCAAGAAACCTTTTTGCCGGCGTCAGTTTCGAATGAACCACCGCGACCTGTTCGCCGAATCTCGACACAAAGCGCTCGATGGTCTGGGGGGTGAGGGCAATCTCCGGAACAAGCATTATCGCCTGGGCAGACCTGGCCAGGACCCTGTCTATCGCTTGCAGATAAACTTCGGTCTTGCCGCTCGCGGTAATACCGTGCAGAAGAAAAGTCTTATGCACTTTGCTGTCTATGCATTCCGCTATGGTCTTAAGGGCTTGGCCCTGCTCTTCCGTCAATATATGAGGGACGGATCGCGCGCTATCCGCTTTATCCGCGCATGGATCTTTCTGTTCTTTGGCCGAGATCCTCCGGCCTATCTCAGCCTTGCCCTTCTTTATTCCTGATGGTATCGCGGCGCCGATAGCTTCTCCCCATGAGCAGAAATAATTATCCTTTACCCATTTTGTCAGTTTCAGCAGCTCGCCGCTTAATATGGGCTCGGCGTCGATAATAGATATTATTGCTTTGGTCTCTTTTACATCCGCCGCATCGCTTAAACCCACGACGTAACCGACAATGGTCCTGTTCTGGAAAGGGACAAAGACCCTCTTGCCTACGGCTATATAGCCGTCATATTTTTCGGGGACAGAGTAGTGGAAAATCCTGTCTATCGGCAGGGCAATGGCTATTTCAGCAAATTTTGGCATAATTCTTCTGTTAACTCACTTGCGTCCAAATTAGACCACAAGTCCCGACGGAAACTGTATTTTTAGATTCGGTTTTTGCCTACCCCTCAC
>JAUYDB010000228.1 GCA_030691985.1 Candidatus Omnitrophota bacterium
TCGGTAAAAAAGAGCAGCCATGTTAATATAGAATGCGGGAAAAATATTTTTAAAATTATGGGGCTTCCAAAAGATGAATTTCCACAACTACCGGAATTAAAAGATGAAAACCCTATTATTATCAAGCAGGCAAAGCTGAAAAAAATGATAAACGCCACCAGGTTTGCGATAAGCCGCGACGAGATGCGTTATGTTTTGAACGGAATACTATTTGTGATCAAACCAACTTATATAAGACTTGTAGCTACGGACGGAAGGCGCCTGGCTATGACAGAAGAAAAAATACAGCTGCCAAAAACACTCGAACGCAAGTGTGTGGTTCCGACAAAGGCAATAAACGAGCTGGACAGGATATTGTCGGATGAGGGTGACGCGAAAATGTTCTTAAACGACAACCAGATATTTTTCGAGGTTGGCCGCACAAAACTCGTGTCACGGTTAATAGAGGGCGAGTTTCCGAATTATGAACAGGTGATTCCGGAAGAGGCCAAAGATAAGATTGTTGTCGAAAAAGACGGGTTTCTTTCAGCCATCAGAAGAGTGGCGCTCTTTACAAACCCTGATTCCATGGCGGTGAAGCTGGAGGTAGCCAGGGATAAGCTTGTCTTCTCAAAAAACACCCCATACCTTGGCGAGGCGCACGTGGAAATGGCAGCCGAGTACAAAGGAAAAGAACTGGCTATAGGATTTAATCCCGGCTACCTTATAGATTTTTTAAAGAGCACAGACCAGCAGATGGTGAATTTCGAACTCGTCGACTCTGAAAAACCGGGCGTTGTAAGAATCGGGGATGAGTACGTATATGTGGTTCTGCCCATGCAGCTTGGATAACTCGGGCGGGAGGAAAAACGAGAGGCCGCTCGAGGAGCTTCTCGGCAAAGTTATAAAGAATCTCGGGCCAAAAAAACGCATCAGCGAAGAAGGTATGGCGGAGGCGTGGCGAGGCGCAGTTGGGGGCGCGGCTTCAACCCACACGCGGCCGGTTTCTTTCCAGAAAGGCATCCTTACCGTTAATGTCGACGGCTCATGCTGGTTATACGAACTAACCCTTAAGAAAAAAGAACTCATAAAAAAACTTGAGGGAAAATTATAATCCAGAAAGCTGAATGAGATAAAGTTCAGGATAGGGGAGTTGAAGTAGGGTCAGGCAACGGGTTTAGCGTTTAGTGTTTAGTGTTTAGCGTATAGCGGATAGTAAGTCAGGCGACTTTTCCTATACGCTAAACGCTACCCGCTATACGCTAAAAAGCGTCGCATGACCACAGCTATAACGAGGCGATAAATGACTGTCAAAAAAGCGAAAGACGTTGCGAAGGACGCGGCGGACAAGGAGAGGGCGGCGGCGGTAAAGAAGTATGATGCCACGACCATTACTGTCCTCGAGGGCGTCGATGCCGTAAGGAAAAGGCCCGCCATGTACATCGGGGACACGACACAGCGGGGGCTTCATCATCTGGTCTACGAAGTCGTTGACAATTCCATAGACGAATGCATGGCAGGATACGCGTCAAATATCGACGTTGTCATACACGCGGACAATTCCGTCTCAGTGGTTGATGACGGCCGCGGCATACCCGTCGACATTCATAAGACCGAAGGAAAGCCCGCCGTAGAAGTAGTTTTGACCAAACTCCATGCGGGCGGCAAGTTCGACCACCGTGTATATAAAGTGGCGGGCGGCCTTCATGGCGTAGGCGTCAGCGTTGTGAACGCGCTATCGGAATGGCTGGAGGTTGAGGTCCGGCGCGACGACAGGATCTACCACCAGGAATACAAAAAAGGCAGGGCCGCATCGAAACTGAAGGCCGTAGGCGCCGCCAAAAAGACCGGAACGCGCGTGACATTCAAGGCGGACAAGGAAATATTCGGCGACACGATTAATTACAGTTTCGACACGCTCTCTAACAGGCTCAGGGAGCTCGCTTTTTTGAACAAGGACATAAGGATCACGTTAAAGGACGAAAGGGTGAAAGAGAAGGAGGTCGAATTTAAATTCTCGGGCGGGATCGTGTCATTCGTCGAATTTTTAAATAAGAATAAAAATATGCTCCATAAAAAAGTGATATATTTCTCCAAGGAAAAGGACAGGGCCCTGGCGGAAGTCGCCATGCAGTATAATGACGGATACGCCGAGAACATATTTACCTTCGCGAACAACATAAATACGATTGAGGGCGGGACGCACCTGACGGGGTTCAAATCCGCCCTGACGAGGACAATAAATCAATATTGCAAGAATAAGAATCTTTTGAAGGAGACGGACGCGGGGATATCCGGCGACGATGTCCGGGAAGGGCTGACCGCGGTGGTCAGTATCAAAATTCCAAACCCTCAATACGAAGGGCAGACGAAGACGAAACTCGGCAACTCAGAGGTTGAGGGCATCGTCGAATCGATAGTCAACGAGGCGCTCGGCGGTTTTCTCGAAGAGAACCCTTCGGTCGCGAACAAGATCATAGAGAAGGCGGTGCTTGCCGCGCGGGCGCGCGAAGCGGCAAGAAAGGCGCGCGAACTTACGCGGCGGAAAGGCGCGCTCGAAGGCGCCGCGCTCCCCGGCAAGCTTGCGGACTGCCAGGAATCCGATCCGAACCTGTGCGAGATATATCTTGTGGAAGGAGATTCAGCCGGTGGGTGTTTTTGTGGTGACACAAAAGTGGCGCTCGCAGATGGCAGAGACGTTAGCTTTGTTGATTTGATGAAAGAGGCGGGTATAGGCAAGGTCAACTATTGCTATACGATACGCGGGGACGGAACGGTCGGTGTGGAGAAGCTTATAAACCCTCGCCGGACCCGCAGAAAAACAGCCGTTATAAAAATAGTTTTGGACAACGGCGCAGAGATCATTTGCACCCCCGATCATAAATTTATGCTTAGAGACGGATCATATGTCGAGGCAAAGAACCTCAGGCTGGATATGTCTCTCATGCCTTTTAGAAAAAAACTGTCCGTTATCGAGCGAAGAATAACGATCGAAGGCTACCCGATGATATTTGATCCGGGCCAAGATAAATGGGTGTTTGCTCATATGATGGCTGATGGATACAATGTCGCTCATGGCTCATATTGCATAGCAGATAACGAGTGCAGGCATCACAAAGATTTTAATAAAATTAACAACAACCCCGACAACATACGCCGGATTGAGAAAGAAGCGCATCTTGAGCTGCACAGAAGGCATGCGCATAAGACATTGCATACCAAAGAGACTATCGAAAAATGCAACAGGATAAAGCGGTCTCCGGTCTATCGGGAAAAGATATCGAGGACCATAAAAGAGAAATACGGCGCCCTGTTAAGCGCGAAGGCAAAGAGGCAGTGGAGCGATCCAAAATATAAAAGCCGCATGATGGAAAAGTATTTGGAATTTTATAATTCCAACACCGATTATAGAAATAGAATCCTTGGCATTATCTGCGAAGCGCAGAAAAAATATTGGGCGAGGCCGGAGAATAAAAAAGCGCAGGCCGTGCGAACAGCAAGGTATTTTGAAGAGCACCCAGAGCATAGAAAAAGACATTCTGATATCTCAAAAAAACAATGGGATGACATTACGCTTCTATCATGGCGGCGGGAAAAGACAAAGGAGCAGTGGACCGACGTTTTTCGTTTAAAACGAAAACGCGCCTACGATCAAACGTACTTTAGAAACAGCATGCAATTTGCGAAAAAAGTGTTCGATGCATACGGGGGTATTTCTTATTATGAAAAAGAAAGAAAACTTTTAGCGGAGAAAAATAAGAATTTGCTTAAGCTCGATACACTCGTCAATCGTTTTTTTGAAAGTAACGAAGAAAAAATGATCGAAGCAGTGCGGGATTATAATCACAAGATAAAAAAAATAGAACGGGTGAAAGAAAAAATCGACGTTTATGATATCGAAGTACCGCATACACATAATTTTGCCCTCTCGGGAGGTGTATTTGTCCACAATAGCGCGAAACAGGGGCGCGACAGGCGCTTTCAGGCTATACTGCCGTTGAAGGGCAAGATATTAAATGTTGAAAAGGCGCGGCTCGATAAGGCATTGTCAAACGAGGAGATCAGGACTATAATAACCGCCGTCGGCACAGGCATAGGCGAAGAGTTTGACATGGCGCGATTAAGGTATAACAAGATAATACTTATGTGCGATGCCGATATCGACGGCTCGCATATTCGCACGCTTATTCTGACATTTTTATATAGGCACATGACTTCTTTAGTAGAGAAAGGGCATATTTATATTGCGCAGCCGCCGCTATATAAAATTAAGAGAGGGAAAAGAGAGGAATATATACAGACAGAAGATGCTTTCAATAATATGCTGCTTGAACTTGGTTCAGAGGGCATGACGCTTATAAGGGTAAAAGACAAACACCAGTTTACAGATAAACAGCTTAAATCTATTTTGGATGCCCTGGTTGAACTGGAAAACCTATCTAATGCCATAGAGCGTCGTGGAGTAAGTTTTCAAAAATACATCAGTTTTAGACATAAGAAGACCAAAAAATTGCCTCTTTATATGATAAAAGTGGAGTATGATGACCATTTTCTATATAATGATGATGAGTTGGCGGAATACCAAAAGATCGATACAGGCGGGGGTAAAAAAGGGAATCCGAAGAACGAGAAAGATGAAGGGCCTGCTGAAGAAAGGGCCAGACCTGTTGAGCACATAGAATTCTACGAGGCAAGAGAGATCGAAAAGAGCGTGGATAGGATTGAAAAACTCGGCGTAGATATAGAGGACTACTATAATGAACCCCCTCTTGAACATGGCAAAAAAGAGCCCAAAAAAGACGCGGGGAAAGCCAAGTATATTATTAAGCTGGAGAAAGAACACGAAAATTTTCAGGATCTTAAAGAGATATTAAGATTTGTCATAAATGTCGGCAAAGAAGGCATGAGCATACAGCGGTATAAAGGCCTCGGGGAGATGAACCCGCAGCAGCTCTGGGAGACGACTATGGACCCGGAGAAGAGGACCATGCTGCAGGTTACATTAGAAGACGCGGTCGAGGCCGACGCCATGTTCACGGTTCTGATGGGCGAGGCGGTAGAGCCCAGAAGAGAGTTTATTGAGAAGCATGCGCATGAAGTGAAAGTGCTGGATATTTGAGTTAACCAACGGGATTAGCGTATAGCGTTTAGCGGATAGCGTATAGTAAGTCGGACGAAGTCTTCCTATACGCTAAACGCTATCCGCTAAAAAGCGTCGACTTACCGTCACTATAACGAGGCGACAGATGTACACACGCAACGAGAAGATAGTCCCCGTATATATCGAAGAAGAGATGAAGGATTCCTACATCAATTACGCCATGAGCGTAATCGTAGGCAGGGCGCTGCCGGATGCCCGGGACGGACTGAAACCCGTCCACCGCCGCATCCTCTACGCAATGATGGATCTGGGCCTGGAGCACAACAAGCCGTACAAGAAAACGGCGCGCATCGTGGGCGAATGTTTTACAAAAGATACATTGGTAACAAGCGATAAAGGCCTTATCCCCATTCAGGAAATACGGCGCGGCGACCTTGTTTATACTCAAAATGGGCTGGAAAAAGTAACGAATCTTTTTGAAATGCCGCCCAGAGAATTGTTAAAAATAGAGCTTGAGAACGGGCTTTCCAATACCGTAACGCCGTCTCAAAAATTTAAGGTTATAACGAAAACCCTGGGGTTTGCGTGGAAGGAAGCAAAAGAGATTAGAGCGGACGATTACGTGGTAATGAAGGCCGCATATCCCGAGATAAAAAATAAGGTGTTTATTGGCAGCTATGCGGGCAGCCGCCCAATCTATCTTAATGAGAACATTGCCTACGCCTTAGGAGCGCTGCTGTCAGATGGCTGGATAGAGGGAGGGACCAACAGACTCTGCTTTTATTCGACGCGCAGGGAAGTCATGGATAGAATTTATCATATATTCAGAGAAGAATTTAGTTATGAGGCGAAGATAGAAACCAAGCCCTACATCTATAAAACAGAAAAAAGCGAAATTAAGAATACCGCGTATCAGATCAGGATTCACAAACGCCGGATTAACGAGTTTTTTGTAAGGATGTTTTTGTTAAAGGGAGTGAATGCGTTAACAAAGAAGATCCCATGCCAGATATTTGTCTCACCGCCATCTGTAGTATGGGCTTTGATCTCCGGCCTAATCGACGGAGACGGCAGTATCCACAACAATAGGAACGTTATTCATTACGGTTCGATTTCGGAGGAACTGATAAATCAATTGCAGATACTTCTGCATCATCAGAATGTGTTGGGGGTGCGATACAGCGAAGAACCCGGCAATAGGCATATAGTAAACCGCAGGATGGTGGTAACCCGGCATAAATTTTATAGTTTAGAGATCAGGGGAGCCTATGCGCGCTTGTTGGCCTCGCGCCTGTCTTTAGCCGAGCCTCGCAAAAACGCCAGGATAATAAATATGCTCGCCAGGGAAGGAAGGGACGCATGGTCAAGCCTGGACGCTATCCCATATGCGGGCAAAATGATATTCGAAGAACTGACGAGAGCGCATCTGGGCGGCGGGTGGTATCAGGATGCCGGCGGCGCGAAATTCAGGTCGGGCGTGAAGTATAAGGCCGGATGTAAAATAAGATATTCGTCGGATTTGAGCGAAAAACCGCTCAAGATTTCACAGATAGTGGACTGGGGGATAATAGAAAAGTTAAAAAGGACAGATTCCGCAATCGGCGGTTTTTTAGGCGAGGTTATACGCGAACGGCTATATTTCGCGAAAGTAGCCTCTGTAGAGCCGGCGGCGGCCGAAAAAACATTTGATATTCAAGTTGCGAACAAACATGAATTTATCGCCAACGGGATGATCTCTCATAATTGCCTTGGCAAATATCACCCGCACGGCGATGTTGCGGTCTACGATACGCTTGTCAGAATGGCGCAGGACTTCTCCCTCAGGTATCCGCTCGTGGACGGACAGGGTAATTTTGGATCAGTCGATGGGGATCCGGCCGCGAGCATGCGTTATACCGAAGCGCGCCTTGAGCACATCACCGATTGGATGCTCCTCGACATAGAAAAAAACACGGTGGACTTCACGCCGAATTTTGACAATTCACTGCAGGAACCGACAGTGCTTCCCGCGTGCCTTCCGAACCTTTTGGTGAACGGCTCAAGCGGTATCGCCGTCGGCATGGCCACGAACATACCTCCTCATAACTTGAAAGAGGTCTGCGAAGCGGCCATGTATGTTATTGATAACCCGGAATGCGAAGCGAAGGACCTGTTGAAAAAGATTAAAGGGCCGGACTTCCCGACGGGTGGTATCATACGCGGCACCGAAGGGATAAAGAAGGCCTACACGACAGGCCGCGGCATAATCAGGGTGAACGCGAAAGCCTACATAGAGGAAAGCAAGTCCGGCAAAGAGGCCATTATCGTAAAAGAGATACCTTACATGGTAAACAAATCAAATCTTATAGAATCTATCGCTCGGCTCGTTCAGGAAAAAAAGATCGAGGGCATAAGCGACCTGCGCGACGAATCCGATAAGGACGGCATGAGGATAGTCGTGGAATTAAAGCGCGGGGTCAACGCCAACATAATATTAAACCAGCTCTATAAGCGCACACAGATGCAGGAGACCTTCGGCGTTATCATGCTTGCCCTGGTAGACGGAAGGCCGAGAGTCCTCGACCTTAAAGAAGTTCTCGAGGAGTTTGTGAAACATCGCAAAAATATCATTGTGCGAAGAACGAGGTTTGACCTGGAGAAGGCCCAGGAGCGGGCGCACATCCTGGAAGGCTTAAAGATCGCGCTTAAGAACCTGGATCGGATCATCAAGATCATAAAAGAATCCGAAAATCCTCAAGCCGCGAAAGAAGAGCTTATAAAGAAATTCGATCTTTCCGACAGGCAGGCGCAGGCGATACTCGAGATGCAGCTGCAGCGCCTGACCGGGCTGGAGCGCGATAAAATTGACAGGGAATACCTGGAACTAATAAAAAGAATAGAGCTTTACAAATCGATCCTCGCCAGCGAAAAGAAGGTGCTGGAGATCATAAAAGATGAAACGAAATTGCTCTGCGAAAAATTCGGAGATGAGAGGCGCACCGAGATCGCCCCCGAACAGGAGGAGCTTGAAATAGAGGACCTGATCGCCGAAGAGGATGTTGTGACAACGATCAGCCACGCGGGATACATAAAGAGACTGCCCGTATCCAGCTATAGAAAGCAGCGCCGGGGCGGTAAAGGCGTAACGGGCGCGGAGATGAAAGAGGAGGACTTCATAGAGCACCTCTTCATCGCCTCGACGCATGACTACATCCTCTTCTTTACCGATAAGGGAGTGGTCCATTGGCTGAAGGTCCATGAGATACCTGAAGCGGGGCGCCTTTCAAAAGGAAAGGCGGTCATCAACCTGCTATCGCTGGCATCGGGCGAGAAGATAAGCGCGTTCGTGCCGGTGAGGGAATTCAAAGAGGGGCGTTTTCTGATTATGGCGACGAAAACAGGAAACATAAAGAAGACGACGCTTACCGCTTACGCGAATCCGCGGAAAGGCGGCATCATAGGCATGGGCCTGGAGAAGGACGACGAACTTATAGGAGTGGAACTGACGAACGGAGACGATGAAATTCTTCTCGGCACCAGAGAAGGCAAGGCCATACGGTTTAAAGAATCCCAGGTTCGGGAAACGGGCCGGGCCGCGAAAGGCGTCAGAGGGATAAGGCTCGGGAAAAAAGATGCTTGCATAGCGATGCAGGTTGTAAGGGCGGACCAGACGGTGCTGACAGTGACCGGGCAGGGCTTTGGCAAGAGGACGCCGTTCAAAGAATACCGCCTGCAATCCCGCGGCGGCAAAGGCATTATAAATATTAAGACAACCGGTAAAAACGGCGAAACCGTTTGCATAAAGACCGTTTCCGACAGAGACGAGATCATGCTCATGACCGAAAAGGGCATGATAGTCCGGTCGCCGATAAAGGATATCCGCGCTACCGGCCGCTCGACGCAAGGCGTGCGGCTTATACGGGTTGAGCAGCAAGATGCCGTTGCCTCAATAGCAAAGATCGTGCCGGAAGACGAGGATGAGCGGGCCGAAGAGGAAACGGTGGTAGTCGAGGCCCCTCAAAAATCTCCCGAGCCGAAAATAGAGACGCCGGAAAAGGCCAAAGAGGAGAAGGCCGAAAAAAAGAAGGCAAAAAAAGGAAAGGCGAAGAGAAAGAAATAACCGTGTTTCGTAGCCCGTTTATCGCAGCCTGTAACCCAACGAATGACGGCCTATGGATGACGGATAACGAAACGATGCTGTAACGAATCATAACGTCCCCATCGTCTAGTCTGGTCTAGGACATCAGATTTTCATTCTGACGACACCGGTTCGAATCCGGTTGGGGACGCCACTATAAAAGGCG
>JAUYDB010000265.1 GCA_030691985.1 Candidatus Omnitrophota bacterium
TTATACAAAACAATGCTTCGGTTTAAGTAAGGACAAGATATTGTAAACAACGCTGTGCGTTTAGTGCTCGTAATTTCCACCTTTACAACATCCTTAGAAAGAAAAAAGGTAGTCGACCCTGATGGCTACCAATATTTTGAGAGGTTATATGGACATAATAAACATCTAAAGTATACCCGATGATACCTTAAAATACAAGACTCCGTCAAGCGTTATTTTCATAGCCATCTTTTGACCTAACAGACCCTATTTTACATCTAAATAACATCACTATTTATTCACCTGCTTTAATGCCTCGGCAATTCGCTTAGGCAACTATCGCTCGCCTAACGCCCTGTAATGCGTTTCTTCCCCTTGCCACGTTGGCCCTTTCTGTGTTTGTTAAATATTCCGATAAACTTTTTTCACTCATACCAAACAAACGAACGTTTATTTGATATGCACGCTTCTGCTTTGCAAAACTGGCCATTTTATAGGGGACGATTATTTGCTTATGAAAATTTCTTAGCCCAGTGGTAATCTGATATTTTAATCTTGATAGACCCATCTTTCCCTTGTTTAAAGCGCGAAATCCAGACCTTAGGTATCCAAACTTCCTGGCTATCAAATATGATCAAAACAGCTTTTGGAGATTCTCGGACAAAGACGACATCTATCCATAGATACGTTCTCGGTTCCAATATAAATCTTATCAAGCTCCACATCCTAATCATAGAGCCCCTTGGTCCTTAAAAAAGCTCTGTCTTCTTCGGATATACCTTTAAATATTTCAAACCCTACTTTATTCTTCAATCTTTCTTTACTTGTATTATAGGTGTCGCAATTGTTGCTACTCTTGCGCGCTTGAACCCTGCGACTCTGAGTATCAATTTTTGATACTCTCAAGCCCGGTAATAAAATTGATCCGAGCATGGTGTATTCGGAAGGGGTTCTGCCTATTCCGCTTTTAAACTTTACGAGGCCCCGTTCCTGAAGATCTAAACGGGCCGAGGAGAGCGTATTCTGGGTAATACCTAAATGTTCGCGAGCGGTCTTATCGGTCCAAAAGAAGATGGGCTTTTGAAATCTACAATAAAGGCCTCGAAGATAAATATATAAAAGCATAGGCATTGGACGGACATTACGGGTCTTGAAGAACTCAAAAAAGTCGTTTTCGAGGAATTGATAGCCCTTCATAGAGCCACCTTCAACAATCTCTGTGTCTTTATCGTGTCTTTAAGAGATAGATTTTTACAAATCGATACAAATAGAGGCAGGAGTGTATCAGAAAACACAAAAGGCGTAAGCGCCTTATTTCTAAAGCAGTTACGCCTTAAATGTTGTGTTGCAAGAGTGTTACAACTACTATCTAAAAAACGATGGTGCCGAGGGGCAGAATCGGACTGCCCACGCCTGCGTTTTCAGCGCAGCGCTCTACCACTGAGCTACCTCGGCGTCGTAAATGTCTCGCTGCGACCAACAGGCTAGCGAGACAGTAAGTCTTGCTCGACATTTACTCCTTAGGGGGAAACCAAGGGTTTCCCCCTAACGCTTATATTCTTATGCTAAAGAGACGCTGTTCCCCTTCCTTTAAGGAGGAAACGAAAAATAAATTATCATGAATCAAAGCTTTAGTCAACTTTATTTATACTCGGTCCCTTTGAGGCGCTCGACGTAATGCTGGGCGCTGAACGCGGCGGTCGCGCCGTCGCCTGCGGCTGTAACGACCTGCCTTAAGAGCTTTTGCCTTACGTCCCCGCAGGCAAAAATGCCTTCTGTGGATGTCCGCATCTCGTCATCGGCGATTATATATCCTTTTTCATCCGATTTTACCAGCCCCTTAACAACATCCGAATTCGGCGCGAGCCCTATAAGGACAAAGACGCCGTCCGCTTTCAAAACCCGCTCGGCGTTAGTGGCCGCATCCTTTATTTTTATGCCCTCAACCTTATTCCTGCCGATGATTTCCGTAGCGATCGAGTTTAAACATAGCTCTATTTTTTTATTGGCGAGGGCCCTCTCCTGTAATATCTTTGCCGCTCTCAACTTATCCCGACGGTGGATAACCGTTACTTTATCCGCGAACTTTGTTAAGAATATGGCGTCGCCCAGCGCCGTGTCGCCGCCGCCTACTACAACTACATCCTTGCCGCGGAATAAAGGCCCGTCACATGTAGCGCAGTATGACACGCCCCTGCCGGTAAGCTCTTTTTCTCCGGGAATATTGAGCGCGTTCCATCTCGCGCCTGCCGCTATTATAACCGACAGCGCCGCTATTCTTTCTCCGCCGGCGAGTTCGATCGCAAATGTCTTTTCTCCGGAATTTTGCGGGCTTACTCTTTTTGCTTCGGCCGATTTAACCTCAAGGCCGAAATGCTCGGCCTGTTTAAGCATCCATTCCGCGAGTTCCGGCCCTTTGACCCCGTCGGGAAATCCCGGAAAATTTTCTACTTTGTCCGCCAACAGCGCCTGTCCGCCGCATGCCATCTTCTCTAAGAGCAAGACCTTCATCCTCGCGCGGCATGCGTAAAGTCCCGCTGTCAAACCGGACGGCCCGCCGCCTATTATAACGATATCATGAATAATATCCATTCACTATACCTTTATTATTGCGTACCCAGTTTTATAACGTACTTTCCATAAAAATATTCGTTTAAAGGCTGCCCCTTTGCCGCCAGCTTCTTTCTTTTCTTCTTTCTTTTCTGGGCCTGTTTCATCTTTATCTGAAACTGACTTTTCAACCCCATATTACCTCCTTGCGGTATATATAAATAACAATGTGCCGAATATAAAGAAAATCGCGTTGGGCAAGGAAACGCCCAAAAAAGGCGGCACAGTACCTTTCAGCGACAACGCGACCCCCCCCAAAAAAGCCCCCCAATATACCGCGAAAAGTATGAGGCTTATGCCGAACCCTATGGACTTTTCGCTCCTGTGCGCCTTTATCCCAAGCGGTATGCCTATCAGAACCAATACAAATGACGCTATAGACATATTTATCTTCTTGTATATCTCCACAACTAACGGCGTCGGATCGATCTTTTGAGATACGGATTTCTCTATCTCTTTATTCAGTTCGTGGACGGTCATTTCTCTGGTCTTCTTCTGGATATTCTCTTTCTTGAACACCTTTGAAAGGTCGAGCGTCATGAAGTATGACTTAAAATTGAGTTTATAAAAACTTTCCGGCTCAGTAGGAGAGGGTTCCTCGCTCGTCCCGTTATACAGCCTTAGTTCTATCATATCTTTTTCCGGAGTTGAATTTATCTCTCCGCGTTCGGCTATGATAGTGCGCGTTGGTTTGCCTTCCTGCGGTTGATATATCCTTATATTCTTGAATTTATTGCCCCTTATCTCGTATATGAAGATAACATAATTTTCGAGGCCCCGTATAAACGTCCCCTCCTCTAAATAGGCCGTGGGCTTGCGTATGCCTATCTCTTTTATGACCCTTCGCGAAGCGAATGACGCGTTTGGCGAGACCTGATCGTTAAGAAAGAACGCCGTAAAACCGAATACCGCCCCAAGCACCAGGATCGGAAACGATACCCTGAATAAACCCACGCCGCTCGCCCTCATGGCCGTAAGCTCGCCGTCGCTTGAAAACCTCCCGAATGTAAGAACCACCGCTGTCAGGGCCGCTATGGGAAGCGTGAAACTCAACAGCCACGGCACAAGATACAGGAACAGCTTCAATACCGACAGGGCATCTACCCCTTTATTTATAACCAGGTTCGCCAACTGTATGATGTTCCCGACCAGGAGGACGAACGTGAATACGATTATTGAAATGACAAATGAATGGAAGAATTCTTTAAGTATGTAGTTTCTTAATATGCGCATTCTAATCCGCCGCCTAACAAGCAACCGTCATTGCGAGCCCCGAAGGGGCGAAGCAATCTAAAGATAGATTGCTTCGTCGGAAAATAGCCTTACAACATCCTCCTCGCAATGACGAGAAGTGGGTTTTTCAGTTTTAATAAATCGCGTCTACCAGAAAATAGAAGATGTCTTTCCACATATAATATGCGAGAAACTCCCATAAGGGCGGGAAGATTTTCCGGACTTCATAATCACAGTAATCGCCGTAAACCCTGACTACGACGTAGTGCAAAAACCCTCCGTCCTGGCGGGGAAAATGCGTGAGCATGCCGCCGCCTCCAGTCGTGATATATCTGGCCTTGCCAAAAGTCTGTTCCTTGAACATATGCTCGTGCCCGGAGAAAATCATGTCGACGTTATATCTTTCGCACAGCTTCATAAGGCTAAGCGGCCACGAACCCAGCTCAGGCCTGTACCAGGACTGCTGATACGGCGAGAACGGCGGTTTGTGGGCGATAACGAACCGATGCTGATAGGGCATGGATTTTTTCAACTCCTCTTCCAGCCATGCGAATTGCTCGTTCGTTATCTCGCCGGCGCTATTATCTATGACTATAAAATATGAGTTCCTGTTGACGAATGAAAATTCCGCCTCCCCGGCAATGTTCTTAAAAAGTTCGGCATTGGCCCCATCGTCGTCGTGGTTCCCCAATGAAGAGATAACCGGATATTTAATGCGGGAGCACAGCTTTATAAAAATAGCGTAATCCCATCCTGAACCCCTGAGGGTGAGATCGCCGGCGATCATGACAAAATCCACAGGAAGCTTTCTGAACCTGTCTTCCCGGTTTATGCGGCGCGCGAGCTTTAATGCCGCGCTGTCATTGAAGATGAGCCCCGAATGGTTATCGCCCATCACTATAAACTCGAACCGATCGCCTGTCTTCCCCGCCAGCTTTTTGACAGCCGCCTCGTTCGATAATGCCGGAGGAACCTGCTGAAAATACAATACGATTACAGGCACAAAAGAATATATAATCAGCGCCAAAAAAGACAGCGATGTTATCTTTATAACCAGGCCTCTCTTCATCCGCATTTCTCCAACTCCATTAATTAATTTTTTATGCCCAGCCCCTCTTTTTCTCCTATCTGGTTTATTCTACCTTATTTCAGGCCTTTGAGTCGAGGATAATTTTCCTAACTAGCATATTTCCGCTTCTCGGCATCGTATTTTTTCATAGCCGCGTCAAGCTGATCGTAACAGGATTCTATCTTTTCCGCCAGCGTTTTAAGTTCTCTGGAAAGCTCGCTCCTTCGGATGGCTCCGAGGCCCCCTCTTACCGAAGCCTTAGCCAGCTCCTCGTTCACTGCCGCCACTCTGGCCTCGGAAGAGATTATCTCGCCCTCCAGGCTCTTAATCTTCTCTTCGAGAGGCTTTAAAATTCTCGACCTCATCGCGATAAACTCCGCGCGGGCCTTTCTTGTCATTTTACTTCTATGCCCTTTTACCTTGCCGCGTCCTGAGCCGCTTTTTGGCGGGACCGGTTGCGGTATGGCGGCCGGCGCGCCGGATTCTTCGGA
>JAUYDB010000246.1 GCA_030691985.1 Candidatus Omnitrophota bacterium
CAACCATAAAATTTTCCTCATCCCTCCTTGAAATTTTTCATCTCACGAGGGGCAGATACCAACAAGATGAGTATTGAATGGCCTTATGGCCATGGGGGTTGAGCCGTATAAATTTTGTTAACTATGCGCTACCCTAAAACGTTTATGACCGTTATATCCATAGCGCCTGTAAAGCTATAGATAACTAAACCAAAAGGATTTATTCCTCGATAACAAAATTAGGCGAAGCCCCCTGGCCATAAGGCCAAGAGGGCATAGGGCCGATCAATCTGCCCTATCGGGTTAGACGAAAAATTTATGTCTGCGGCATGAGTCGTTTCGAGGTACTGTCCCTAAAGGACTGGCCCTAATTTCTTGACAAATATATACTGATATTATATATTGAACTGGTGACGGTGCGTATCCTGAGATGAAATTTAAATTTCGTAGATATTATTTGTATTATCTGGCAAGAGTCGTTATTTTTCTGTTCGGTTTCCTGCCCATGGGGGTTGGGTTATACATATCCGGCAAGGCCGGGCTCCTGTTATATCTTATTCTTACAAAATATAGAAGAATAACTCTTGAAAATTTGAAATTTGCCCTGGGTAAGGAAGAGACGGTCGGCCGATTACGCGCCATAGCTCGCCGGGTATTTGAAAATTTGGGTAAGAACGCATTTGAGCTTATAAAGCTTCCAGAGCTGAACAGTGAAAATATAGACCGCTTAGTCACTATTAAAAATAAAGAGGCCCTCGAGGCCGGGTATGGAAGAGGCAGAGGCATTATAATCATAACAGCCCATTTCGGAAGCTGGGAACTTATGGCGGCAACACTTCGCCTTAAAGGGTATCCCGGCACCGTTATCGGCAGGCGCATATATTTTTATAAATACGACCAATTGTTAAACCGCTTAAGGAAGCTTCATGACGTCCACGTTATATATCGGGATGAGTCGCCGAGAAAGGCGTTGAAGGCGCTTAAAGATAACAGGATTGTCGGAATTGTCGCCGACCAGGATGTGGATTCCGTAGACGGGGTATTCGTCGATTTTTTCGGCCATCCTGCCTATACGCCGGTCGGGCCCGCGGTGCTTGCGAGGGCGAGCGGCGCTTCCATGATCCCTGTCCTTATGCTGCGGGAGAACTCTCACCATACGCTGGTCGTTGAAGAGCCCATACAGCTTGTCGATACCGGTCAGAGGGAAAAAGATTTGATAGAGAATACCCGAAGGTGGTCGTCTGTGATCGAATCATACATTAGGAGATATCCCGAGCAGTGGGTATGGATGCACCGCCGGTGGAAGACCAGGGAGAGTTACCCCGTCGCTTAAATAACGTTACGTTTACCGTGAACCGTTTACCGCTAACCGTTTTTGGTAAACGGTAAACGCAGCCTCTTTTTGAACGTATAGCATTTATTTAAGTTACACCTATTTAAAGGAATAATATGAGAAGATCGTTTGCGATAGTCTTAACGTTAATATGCCTTACAACCATAGGTTGCGGTAAAAAAGAGAAAGAAATGCCGGGGCAGGAGGGTGTTGCCAAACACAATGCCGGAGAGCCCGCGAATCCCGACATGGTGAAGCAAAAAGTGCTTGCGTTCGATCTGGAAGTGTTAAGCGACAGGGGTGAAAAGAAGTGGGATGTCAGGGGCAGGTCCGCGGAAGCGATCACTGAAAACCGGATAAAGCTGAATAACATAGTGGCAAGATCTTACGGCGAAGGCTCTGAGGCCACGATAACCGGCGATGACGGAGTATATGACAGGCTTAATAATAATGTCAAGCTCGAAAATAACGTAAAGGCCGTTATAGAAAATACGGAAAATTTTTCAAAAGATTTTATGAGCCTGCCGCTTACACCGCCGGAATCCAAAGGCACCGGCGCCGATAAACCTAAGAAGACAAAGACCGTGATAACATGCGACGGAGACGCCGTCTTTGACTACCAGAATAACAAGGCCTATTTTAATCGAAACGTGAAGGTTTTAAGCGACGACGCAAATATAGACGCGGATAAGATTACCGTAAATCTTGATATGATCACAAAGAAAGTTAAGGAGATAGTCGCTTCAGGTAACGTCAAAATCACGAGAGGCGAAAACATTACTTACAGCGACAGCGCCACTTTTATAGAAGAGACCAAGAGCGTCATATTGTCCGGCCGCCCAAGATTGATATTGTCCCAGGAGGGCGATATCGCGAAGAATATGCTGGGCAATGTCGTAAAACAGTAAGGGCTGAAAAATTTCGCGGGGAGCGAAGAAGGAAAT
>JAUYDB010000052.1 GCA_030691985.1 Candidatus Omnitrophota bacterium
GCATGAAGGCGTAACGACAATAGACGAAATTGTCCGCGAAACTCAGCAGTACGTTTAACAGAGCTATCAGCTATCAGCTGCGGGCTGAAAGCTGAAAGCTGAAAGCGAAAAAAAATGGCGCTATACTCGTATAAAGCGATAGATAAGTTCGGAAAAGAGATAAAAGACGAAATAGAAGTCGCGAGTTATGACGAAGCGATAAAGAGACTGCGCGGCCTGGGCTATTTTCCTACCCAGATTACGGCGAAACGAAGCAAAGCGCCGGCCTACGGCAGGGCTTTTGGGGCTGAGGCAAAGCCCGGGTTTTCACTAAGCATGTCTCTTCCGTTTCTTGGCAGCGCTGTTAAGCCGAAACAGATAACCATCTTTACGCGTCAGCTTGCGACACTTATCGGCGCGGGCCTTCCGCTGGTAAGAAGCCTGAATATTCTGCGCGATCAGATGAAACAGGGTAATTTTCGCAATATAGTTGCCAGCATTGCCAGCCAGGTGGAAAGCGGAAGCACCTTCAGCGACGCGCTGCTGAAGTATCCGAAAGTATTTTCAAAATTATTCGTCAATACGGTAAAAGCCGGCGAGACCGGAGGCGTTCTGGAAGTAGTCCTGACGCGGCTCGCCGATTTCAGCGAAAAGAGCGAAAAGCTGCGAGGCAAAATAAAGTCCGCGCTTGTTTATCCCGCGCTTGTTATAACGATTGCGCTAGGCGTCTTGTCGTTTCTTCTCATATTTGTCATTCCTAAATTTATGGAACTATTTAAGGAACTAGGGACTGAACTGCCTCTGCCGACGCTTATGCTCCTGCGGATAAGCAACTTTATGCAGCATCAGTGGATATTCGGAATTGTGTTTATGATCGCCCTTGTAACATTCTATAATCTTTTGCTTAGACTACCCGCCTTTCGATATGCTATAGACAAGATAAAACTGCAATTGCCCGTATTTGGCGTTTTGATTCAAAAGGTAGCGATTGCCAGATTTTCGCGGACGCTCGGGACGCTTATTTCAAGCGGCGTGCCGATTTTACAGGCGTTGATGATAACAAAAGACACCGCCGGAAACGATGTCATAGCCCGTTCTTTGGGCCGGGTTCACGACAGCATACGCGAAGGCGAATCAATAGCCAGCCCGCTAGCCAAAACAAAGATATTTCCGCTGATGGTAGTGAATATGATAAGCGTAGGAGAGGAAACCGGCTCACTTGACCAGATGCTGAACAAGGTGGCCGATACGTATGATGACGAAGTCGACACAACCGTTGGCGCGCTTACCTCGATGCTTGAGCCGCTGTTGATCATATTTATGGGCCTGATAGTCGGCGGTATAGTAATATCGATGTTTTTACCGCTGGTCAAGCTCTTGACTACGCTAAGTGCATGATGTATGTTTTGTCGTAGGGGAGGTTTAAACCTCCCCTAC
>JAUYDB010000161.1 GCA_030691985.1 Candidatus Omnitrophota bacterium
CTAAGCAAATCATACAAAGAATTCGTACACGGAAACCACAAGTCGAGATTCGTGTAAAGGGCAAGAGACATAGCCACAAAATACGCTAATATGTGCTTATCGAACGGCTTCTTGAGAGATACGGCAATTTTATTATAATCGAAAAGTCCGTTTTCGGCGCTGGTAGCAAGCACAACCGTAAATCCTTCCCAGAAACGAAGGTCTTTAGACCGCACCACATCCGCCAGCGCAAGGTTAGCATCCGCCGCTTCTTCTGTTTCAAATAGGGGAAATCCCAATTTTCTTAAACGTTTTAAAAGATCCTTGTCTTTCATGGCGTAAGTTTTCCCTTATCCATAAGTTTTTTGAAATGCTCAAGATTTTTTCGGACCCTATCTTCCGAAATGTCATAGGAGGCGGTTTCGTTGAAACGCTCGGTAAGTTTGCCTATATCTATCTCCTTCCTCTTTGCCCTCATGAGCATCAAGCAATCTTCCATGTCAATGCTGTCCCCCCTGTATACAATTTATTGTATTATTTTATACAACTCTATGTATTAAAGTATAAAATATAATGATAGTTTTGTCAAGGTAAGGGTGCCCCCCTGCAAGAAATAGGTAATAGATCAGAGCTTTAAGAGACGGTGATAAAAAGGGGTCTGACCCAACGCGTCTATTATGCGGTGAATGGGTCTGACCCCATTTTTCTTACGAAGCTCTTATAGCACTGGGCTATTACAGAAATCGTGGAAATCAGGGGGCACGATACCTATTTCCCTGGGATTTTGTGCAAGGAAATAGGTGTTGCGGCCCCTGATTTCGTCATTGCGTGGTTAAATAACTTTAAATTTAGCGCCGAGGGATTTCATGTCTTGCAGGAACCGGGGGTAAGATTTTGAAATGCATTCCACTCCATCTATTCTCACATCACCTACTATTAATCCCGCTACAGTCAAAGCCATGGCAATCCTGTGATCGCTGCGAGACGAAACGTTGCCTGCCCTTAAACGGGACTGCTTAATTGTCATGCTGTCTTTCGTTGTTGATATTGCCGCTCCTAATTTCATCAATTCTCCCGCGGGCGCGGCGATCCTATCGCTTTCTTTGTACGCTAAGTGAGCTACATTGTGTATTCTCGTTTTCCCCTTAGCAAAACAACCCAGCACAGCAAGGATTGGCACCAGATCGGGGGTGTCGCCGCAGTCTATATCAATGCCCTTAAGGGCAAACGGGCCGTTTATCCTGATTGTGTTTTTGGCATGCCTTATCTTCCCTCCCATGGCATTCACTATTTCTATAATTTTATTGTCGCCCTGCTTATCATCGCCCAAACCCATAATAGCGACGTCTGATTTCAGCAAGGATGCCGCGACTATCGCAAACGCGGAAGATGAATAGTCGCCGGGAACGATAAATTTCCCAAGGGGTTTGAATCTCTGGCCGCATTTAACGTGGAATTTCCTGTAATCCTTATTAACCACCTCTATCCCCGCCTTACGAAGCACATCGATGGTCACATCCACATAAGGCTTAGATACAAGCTTATCTTTCACAATTATTATTGTGTCTCTTTTGGCAAGGGGGGCTGCCATCAGGAGAGAAGATATAGTCTGCGAACTCTCCCGTCCGCTTACGCGGGTTTCTCCTCCTTCGATCTCTCCTTTTGCCACAAGCCTGATAGGAAGTTTGTGGTCATCGCCCTTTCCGGAAACATCTATATCCCAAGACTTCAACGCCTCCACAATTGTTCTATTGGGGCGGTCCATTAATGTTTGTCTACCCGATATAATAAACTCACCCTTAGCCAACGCGAGTATCGGCAAAATAAATCTCAGGAGCGTCCCGGATTCGCCGACATCTATTAACCTGTTTTTCGGATCGGGAAGCCCGTGGAATCCCCGGACATCCAAAAAATTACGCCTTTTTTTAATAACAGCCCCCAGCGTCTTCCAGGCATTAATGGTAGCAATTATATCATCGGAATATAACGGATTCTGGATTCTACACTTGCCATTTATACCGCATGCCATAATGGCCCTGTGGGTATACGACTTGGATGGAGGAGCTTCGATCGCGCCGATCAGTTCGGTAGCCTTTTCGATAATTATATTATCACTTCTTTTTTTTCGCATAACAGGTTTCTTGCTCAACCCTATCTAACCAGGTTAGATTCAGGCAATCTGACTTTTCTAACCTGGTTAGATAGGGAGTACATATTTAGCCCTTTGCGGCGTTTTCGCCGGCGAGATAGCCGGTTGAGAAGGCCTGCTGGAGGTTATACCCTCCGCTAGGCGCGGCGCCCTCTATTATTTCGCCGGCGAAGTACAAGCCCGGCACAATTTTCGATTCCATGGTCCGCGGGTTTATGTCCTTCATCGATACGCCGCCGCCGGTTACCATCGCTTCCTCTATGGGGAGGCTCCCCCTTATGGTCAGGGGGAATGCTTTAAGGGTATCTATGATGGCGCTTCTTTCTTTTCGCGTTATCTGATTTGTGCGTCTCTCCGGCGATACATTCAATAAAGATAAAAAAATGCCTATCATCCTTTTCGGCAATATATCCTGCATCAGGTTCTTGATTTGGATATTGCCTTTGACGGCGAATTTATGCACCAATTTACTTTCGAGCTGTTCTTTCCTCAAACCCGGCTTAAGGTCGATCGCCATCAGGATTTCTTTGTGCTTCTCGAGGGCTGATACGATGTCGCCGCTCATATCCAATACGAGCGGACCGGACACGCCGAAGTGGGTGAACATCACCTCTCCGACGTCCGAGATAAGCTTCTTTTTGCCATACTGGAATGATACGCGGATATTTTCGAGGGCAAGGCCCTGCAGTTCCTTAACCCAGTGTTCTTTTACCGTGAGCGGAACGAGGGCCGGCTTAAGGGCCTTTACCTTATGCCCCAAGCGCTCGGCCATAATAAACCCATCCCCCGTAGAACCGGTCGCTTTATAAGAAGCGCCGCCCGTACTAACGATAACCTTATTTGCCTCTATATGCCGGGCGTCTTCCCAAATAAGGACGAAGCGGCCATCTTTACGCTCTATGCCGGTGATGCGCTTCCCGCACAACACATCTACTTTATTCTTTTTTAAAGATTCCTCTAAAACCGATACCACTGAACCGGCCCTGTCGGTAACGGGAAAGACCCTCCCCTGCCTTTCTGCCTTTAACTCCAATCCGCCGGAGCGGAAAAACTCCATGAGATCGTCATTGGAGAACGCGAAGAAAGCGGACCTGAAGAATTCGCCCTGCGGACTGAATTTTTTTATGAAGGTGTCGAGCGGGGCCGTGTTGGTGATATTGCATCTGCCTTTGCCGGTCATCATTAACTTTTTGCCAAGAGATTCATTTCTCTCTATCAGGACCGCGCGTTTTCCAAGCTGTCCGGCCCTTATGGCAGCCATGGAGCCGGCCGCCCCGCCGCCTATCACCGCTATATCGTAGGGATTTGTCTTGTTCTCCATAGCGCTATTTGAATCTTGCGGTCTTCGTAATCTCTAAAAAGAGGTAATAAAAAAATACGAAATCCTTTAAATATCTTTTCCAATATCTGGCGGGGTCCTGAATAAGCCGCGCAAACCACTCCATACCCATCTTCTGAACTATAGGGGGCGGCCGCTTAATGATCCCGGCTAAATAATCCAGCGTGCCGCCTACGCCGATAGATACGGGCGTTTTGAGAAGATGCATATGCTTTTTCATCCATTTTTCCTGCAACGGCGGGCCGAAAGCGACGCACAGGATATTGGCGCCTGAACCATTTATTTTATCAACAATGGCAAGGCTTTTATTATCGTCCAAAATTTCAGACCTGGCTGGGGAATATGAGCCGACGATCTGAACGCCGGGATATAATCTTTCGCACCGCTCTTTCGCTTTTTCCGCTATCCCCATGGATGCCCCTAAGAAATATATCCGGTATCCGCGCGCGGCGGAGCGCCTGCATATCTCCTCCACCAGGTCAATACCGGAGACCCTATCCCGCAAGGGACGGCCGAGAAGTTTTGACGCCCAGATGACCGGCATGCCGTCGCCCGTCACAATATCCGCTTCATTATATATCGCGGCAAACTGCGCGTCGGCCCGGGCAAGCCGAACATGGTTGGCATTGGCCGTGCAAACCATAGAGGGCTTATTTTTTTTAATCAACGCGTCGATCTCTGAAACCGCTTCTTCCCTGGTGAGGTTATCTATCATTACGCCGAGCACATCAACGCGATTTTTCATCGTTAAATTATCCGTTTATCACATACTGCAAATCGTATTATCTTTTAAGCCGTTTCAGATCCGAATCCACCATCATCTTGACCAATTCCTCGAAAAAGATCTTTGGCTTCCACCCGAGCCTTTTCCCGGCCTTGCTGTAATCACCCTTAAGCACATGAACCTCGGAGGGGCGATACAGGTCTTTATCTATAACGACATAGTCCTTCCATCTAAGGCCGGCGTGGCTAAACGCCAGCTCGACAAACTCTCTGACTGAATGAGTCCGGTTTGTGGCGATAACGTAGTCGTCCGGCTTATCCTGCTTCAGCATAAGCCACATGGCTTTGACATAATCTCCGGCATAGCCCCAGTCTCTTTTGGCCTCTAAATTTCCGAGTCTCAATTCTTTCCTCATTCCTAATTTAATCTGGGCGACGCCATTCGTAATCTTCCGGCTCACAAATTCAAACCCGCGCCGGGGAGATTCGTGATTAAAAAGTATGCCGTTACAGGCAAACATGCCGTAGGCCTCCCGATAGTTGCGCGTCAGATCAAACCCAGCCACCTTCGATATGCCGTAAGGCGAGCGCGGATGAAAAGGCGTCTTCTCGTCTTGAGGGCTTTCTTTCACTAAACCGAACATCTCGCTCGACGCCGCGAAGTAAAACCTGCAATTAGGCGCTATCTCTTTGATGACGGACAATATGAAGTGCGTACCGCTTATATTGACGTTGATCGTGGAAAATTCGTCCTCGAAGGAATAGCTCACGAAGCTCTGGGCAGCCAAGTGATAACACTCGTCCGGCCTCACCGCGTTCACGACCTTGAATATGCTGGCGTAGCTCTCCACGGAACCGGAATGGAGCCTCAACTTTGGCAGGATATGCCTTATGCGCCAGAGCCTGTGCTCGGCGTCCTCCAGCGCCACCCGCCTCACCATGCCATGGACTTCATATCCTTTACCCAGCAAAAACTCCGCCAGATACGACCCGTCCTGTCCTGTGATGCCGGTGATAAGCGCCTTCTTTATTTTACCCATCTGAAGATCCTTTCTTTTATTTTATAAAGAATACCAGACCATACCGATAAGCTCATGTATTGCGTTGCTGGTTTGCAAAAGATTTTCAGGCGACGGAACGAATGACACTATCGTAAGATTACAATTAGGCGAATGGGCCATATAATTGACCGCGATAGATACGATGATATCTTTGGGATACCTTTTTCTAAAAGTCGTTTCCGCCCGCAGCATGTGAACAGCCGATGTCACGATTCCTATCCGCCTTTTACCGTTTGGTGGAAATAGCCTTGCTGTCTCATCGGCCTGTTCCATCGTGTTGCGGGATCCTGCCTCTGTTATAATAGCGCTTCCCGGTATCCCCAATTTTACGGCCAGATCCTTCATCACTTCGGCATCGCTGTCCCTGCAGTCCCGTAAAATCGTTCCCCCGCTCAAGACAAGCACCTTTGCGCCGCTTTGCTTAAATATCTCTACGCCGTTGAATAAGCGAGAATACGTACTGCGTGAGGCTTCCGCCGATTTTCGTAAATCGCCGGAGGGTATAAAGCCGCCGCCTAAAATCACCATCATGTCCAGATCGGGCTGGGAACCCCTCTGGTAAGGCCTATATCGCGATTCCAGAGAGTAGACAAAGAGGTTTGAGACTGGCTCAATGCTGAAGAGATAGAGGATCGAAACGCCGGCGGCCATAAGGCAAAGCCCCGCCTTCTTTAACGATTTGCGGGAAGGGATAACAAACAGCGCCAAACCGGCCATCAGCGATCCCAAAATCATCACAATGGGCGTCGCCAGTAATTTCAGCAAATCAACCATTTCACTACACTCCTTCTATATTCCTTACCAGTGGAAAAATGAGGTCGATAGTTTGGGTGTTCCCAATATAAATACTCGAAAGAATTTTTAATATCTTTGAAGAATAAACTGGCTTCCAATTATCTTCTTTTTTATCGATTCTATTCTAGCAAATTCATCGACCGCTTTTTTTACACCACATTTACACGATCCACCCCATACATAATAATCATCACCGGTGATAAACCCTCCTCTTTTCACTTTTTTATAATATATTTCCAAATCTTCTCTGGTAAAATCATATTGATGATTAGCGTCAATATAAACCCAATCAAAATATTCGTCGGGAAAATCTTCGGCGGCCTCCATAGAGCTTTTTTTGTGGACAGCTACTATCCCGTTATATCCTTCATTCTTAAATGTTGTCGCAACTTTTTCATAGAAGGTATCCATTACTTGTTGAGAACCGGCCAAGCCGCCATAAGATGCGTCTTTATAAACCTCGTTTGATTCATATTTCCAGGGGTCGATTAAATGCAGCTTTTTTGGTTTGACAACCGATAAAATTTGTTGAGAAAATTCCCCTTTATAAACACCTATTTCAGCGCATACGGAATTTTTAGGCATCTTTGCCAACAGGATGCGTCTTGGATTATAGAATTTTAATAACATGCGTCTTGGATGAATGAATTTTCTAAAAAAGGCAAGTAATTTCATCTTTTTACCCTTCAGTCGAGGAAAAATGACTCTGACCCTTTTTTTACGGCAATTAGTCATATTCAGCCCCAAAATAATAGTTAAAGATCACCCGAAAACTGTTCGGCGGCGATATGGTTTGATAAAGATGCTTCTTTGCTTCTTCGCCGGGGAGGTAATAAGCGTTAAATATCCTCTTGGCATCGCCTGTGTTCAACCCGGGCTGGCTTCTGACTCCATGATCAGATTGTATTATAATAACCGGCGGTTTTTCGGATTTCGCCAAGATGGCGTCGATCGTCTCCTCAACTTTTTTAGTTATAAAAATATACTGCCCCAGATATACGCTTTTGTCTTTATAGTTTGTAACCTGCCATGGCGGCAGCCTTTTCCCATCCCTGTCAAATATAAACGGCGTATGAGGACATATGATATGCGCAAACACAAATTTTGGGCCTTTTAAGCCGGCCGTCTCCTCCAATTTAGCAAGATTATAAAAAATACCTCCCCGGTACAACCCTCCCTGAGTAATAAACGGCGAATAAGCGGTGCTGTTAAGCAATAATACATTGAACTCATTTTTCAACGCAAAACCGTTGTAATTAATATCGGCGTTTTCATTTTGGCTAAGAGCATGATACCAGGAACCGATGTGTATATACTTATATCCTCTTCCTTTAAGAATCCGCACGACCTTGTTATCGCGAAGGTATCGAAGGCTTACCTTATCTTGTGGCAGGTCCATATTCAGCAAGGAGGCGATCGACGCGTCGCTATCTTCGGATTGTATTCGGCTTTTCGCGGCTATATAAAATCCTTTATTGATCAATCGTTTGGCAAACGCGCTATTGTCATAACCATAAACTTCCGAAATCTGGTCCAATCCGGCATACTCGTCCAATATGATACAATAGATGTCGGGATCTTTTACGAATGGAGGCATTGTTGACAAGCTGACCCCGGCCGATTTCAGATATCCATTGTTTGGGCCATCGCCTTCAAAGGCCTGTCTTTCGCCGCAGAAACAGACCGCGATATTTATTAAAATGACAGAGACCGAAAAAAAAGCCGTAATATTTAAAATTTTCGAAAACGATCTCAGACTTTTACTTCTGCTGATAAAAAACGTCCCTCCGCAGAACAATAAGAACCAGATAAATAATAATTCCCGATACCTGAAGGAAAATAACCTGCTTGCGTTAAGGGTGTGCAAAACAGGACCGTAGGAGAAAAAGAGGATCAAGAACAGGGAAATGGCTATGGCGCTTTTCGCCCTGTCCTTGAAAACCAGCCAACCGATAAGATAGAAAAAAGTTGCGCAAGTAAGGATGATCCCGAACGCGGGCAAAGTATCCACAAAAAATACTTTTCCGATATTGACGGAATATAGATGGAGCGCTGGATAGGCGGCAAACAGAAATGGGTGGAGATCGATAGGCTTTTCCATCATAATGGCTGTTTTTTTTGCATTAAATATAGGGAACGTTCGCTATCCTTTATCTTTACGCAAGATCTTATGATGAAATATTTGCCGAACTCCCTTTCGAAGGCTTCAGGTGTGTAGTCGTAAAAGATATCCCTTCTATTGGCGAGCAGCCTTTGGACCTGTGAGTCTTTTTTTGGGACAAACTCTATTATCAGTGAGCGGCAAATCTTGTCAAAAAATCCGGCTATCCTTTCGAGCGGCACATTGTTTGAAATAGCCAGATGATGCAATAGGGCTAGGGCAAACACCGTATCCGCGGGACCTCGCTCAAAAAGCGACATCCTCTCGTGGTTATCCCAGCCAATGGCGGGGCTCGGATTCATCAGGTCGAGCACCAGTGGAAGCATATCAGATTTACCGTTTTTATTTCCTTCGACATAGTTGCTTTCGACGATGAGCGGATCGAAGTCAAAGGCTATTGTCTGGATCCCCCGTTCGCATGCCATGCGGCTGAATAGACATGTGTTTGAGCCAAAATCCCAGACATTTTTCGGATCGATCTTGTTCAGGAATCCGGCTACGATATCTTTTTTATTTTGGAACGCTTCGGACGAGTAATTTGTGCTTTCATAATATGCCGTTCTTTCTCTTTCTTTAGCGCGCGGCTTCATATCACGAATGGCGGACTCCAGAGTATCTATAAGTCCCAAAAAGGCCACGCGGGGCGTCCTGTGTTTTTTAATATTTATAGTTTTATCGGCAAAATATTTCTGGCTTTTTGAATGAAGATGGATGTGAAAAAGTAAAGACATATCAAAATAACTCCGGAATGGAAGAAGCGAACTTGTCAGGTCCAGAGGTATGCCGTCCATAAAGATCCGGGATAGTCTATTTAATCTCATATCCTGATAACTCATCAGTGCGAGCGGCGCGATAAAATGGCCGCAGAATTGGGCATAAGCAACCCATGGATCCCCCTCCCGATATCTCTCGAAGGAGAGGGTATCGATGAATATAGGTTTGCCGTTTCTAAATTGTATGTTATACGCGCTGCAGTCTTTGAGGGACATGCTGAAACCGACCGCCTCTTTCTGTATCTTGAGAGTTGTCAGCGCCGCGTCTTTCAGCTGGCTAAAGCACCATTCATACGGATAAGATATAAAAGATAGCGGCTCCGGCTTGATTATTTTATAGACGTTTTCGCTCCCGGCGTTTTCTATGTCCGCCTCTTCGTGTGAAATCAACAAGCCGTCTTTAAACAGCTTATCGCAAAGACCCGACCCGATCAGAAAATCGTAATCATCCTTATAACACAGATTTATCTGTCGAAAAAAAGACCTGTTGCGGTAAAAAAGAAACCCGCTTGGATCTCTGAATGAGCTTGGTAGTTTTGCGTCCTTATTCATCCTATCAGTTTTTTTTCTTTCTCGTTATTACGTTTTTAAAAAAGTTCTTGATCCTGCCCCAAAATAATTTTATTGAAAATAAAAATCCCGCGAGAAATCCTATCATCAGCTGAAACATATAACTTCCCGTTCCCATATCAAGATAGGCAAAGGCATTTTTGGGAAATACTAAATTAATAAAAATCAGAAATGCGAGGGCATATCCCATATAATCATATCTCCTAATACCTCTAACAGTTCGGCGCTTTTCAGATAATATTAGTTATGCTTACATCAAACCTTTCCATAAACGGAGATGAGGCTGCGATCAGACCATCAACACTGACGCTTTCTTTTACCTTATGCGACGCGATTATATGATAACGATATTTTGCCAGGATATCGAGGCATCGCTGATGCTGATTCTTATGGGTCGAGATAAAGATATAATCGATCCTGCCGGCCTTGAGCGTCTTTTCGGCGCCTGACAGCATTTCGCATTCCGCGCCCTGAATATCGGAATGGAGGACGGCCAGCCGCCCCGCGATATTAAAATATTCCATTAGATAATCGATCGAATAGCGCGGCTTTATGGATTTCGACGAATCCCAGTCCACGAAAACATCCTTCTCTTTATAATATGAGCCTATAAATCCGTTCAGCGACACGCAGATCAAATTATTAATGCTGAAATTCGTCATCCCTATTTTCAGTTTTTCCGCGTTTGGCTCGACAAGCAAGGCCCTTCCTCCAACCTGTTTTACGAACCACATCGAATAGTAAGACCAGAAGGCGCCAAGCTCCATGATAACGTTATCCGCAGAAACCAATATCCTCCGTAATACCTCATAAAATACCTTCTCCTGCTGCGGCTCATGGTGCCCCTTTAACCTTTCTATGATATGGGTCATCCAGTCGACGTGATAGCATCCTTTGACAATCTTGAGTCCGTTGAACATATATTGTATCTGTTTGTCTATCTCGCCGCAATATTCGACCTGTCCCGCTTTGTGGTGTTTTGGTATATAACCGCAGTCATCACAGGAGATCGTCAAATTTATGCGTTTCTTTATATCGCGGGGAAAATTATGATTTCTGCCGGTTTCAGCTTTTTCATTTTTCTCTAAAAACCATAAATTCGCCCATATAGCAAAGCGATAAGCCGAGTACAGCACGGCCAATATAAAGCCTTCCATGCCGTCCAAGAATCCCGCCCGAATAACATATGCGGCTGTAAAGGCTTTTATCGGTTGACATATGAGTTTATATAATTTGAACTGCTCCTTCCTATTAAACATAAGCTCGGCTTCAATAAGAGCATATCTGCCAACCGTTTTGTCTACATAACTTTTAACAGAAGGATATGGGTAATGTTCGAGAAAATATGCAAGAGGCAATCTTATTTGATTCTTTGCCTTCTTTAAATTGCATAGATCGCGGTGCACAAACACATCATTTTTATCGTAGGTCTCAAAATATGTCTGCCTTTTGAAAAATCGCGGGAATATATTATTAAAAAAACCGCCGTGTCTAATCGGTTTACCGAAATAGTTATAAAGGATTCCGATAAAGACCACGTCCGTTTCGTCCTCCTCGGCGATATCTTTCAACTTTGCCGCTAATTTCGCGGTCATTCTCTCGTCCGCATCGAGCACCAGCACCCATTCAGAGGAGGCCTTCAATATAGCGAAATACCGTGCTGGTTCGACATACCCGGTCTTTTCATGATAGACAACGACGGCCCCTTCTTCTCTGGCTATCTTAACCGTTTTGTCATTGCTATACATGTCGCAAACGATGATTTCGTCGGCGATAGGTTTAACGCTCTCTATACAGCCCCTAATATTGCGCTCTTCGTTCAAAGTGTTGATGACAATCGATATTGTCTTCATATTACATTCTTTCGGCGGCGTGCTTTAACTCCGTCGTCTTCTAAGACTCCTGCGGCCGGCTGCGGGGCGGGGCAGCGAGCCAAATATGCCATTTGGACGATCCGCCGGCCGGCCCTACGGAACGGTCGTCCAAAATGGACCAATTCTCACGCGTCATAAAGGCTCGCACCATCTTTTCACAATGTATACATGAAATGGGCCTACGACGATCCAGCCAATGCCACAGTCTGCGTCTTAAAAAAAGACTGCTCGGATTCTGGTAGATGGAGCACAGGATCACGCCATCCCGCCGAAGCAGGGACGCGTATTTTCGCAGCAATCCAACCGGGTCCAGCGTATAATAAAGCATCTCGTTAAAGACTACGCTGTCGAAAAACCCGCCGGGCGCATCGAAGCGCTCCGCCCGTGAGTGAATGATTCTTACCGAAGCATTGCGTTCCACGGCCATCCTGACCGCTGTCGTCGATGGCTCGATGCCAGTATAATTGGCATCCCCCGGCAGATAAGAGCGCAGCACAGCCATTCCACAACCAACATCAAGCACATTTCTGTCGACCCTAAAATCACGCAGGGCCTGCGCGATCGCGGCATAACGCGGCGCTTCCGATTCAGAATCAAGCCCCCGCCAATCGCCCGCTTCATCGTTATATGGCCGCATGAAGATCCCGCAGCGGAGCGGCAACATAAGATTCTGTTTCATTTAAATGAAAATTTATATTTTCTTCCGTTATCAATGTATTATCCAGTTTTTTCAGCTCATATCCAATCTCGCTAAACCATTTTACAATATCCTTTTCGCTGTACGGATACGGCTTAAAATTATCCTTGTTGATTTCCAGCATGATTACGGGTTCGCATCGTTTTATGAATTCCATGCCACCCCTTAAAACCAGCAACTCGGCGCCTTCTGTATCAATCTTCATGACTTTGACAAGCGGGCGGCCAACGGATTCCCACCAACTATCAAGTGTCTCTACGGCAACCTTGATAAATTCACATTTACCCGCACGGCCGGTATCATAAAAGCCGTCGGCAGAGGTATGCGCCGGGCGATGAACGGCGAATCGAGATTCTCCTTTTATATCTCCAAGCGAAAATTGATAAAGCCTTATTTTCTCAGATAAATTATTGAGCGCTATGGTTTTTTTTAGATTGGCATTTTGATGCGGGCCGGGTTCAAAACAGAATATGATCGTATCCGGGACTTCGCTTAATACATTTAAAGAGACAAGACCGATATTGCTTCCTACATCAAAAAAATATTCGCTCGATGTCCTTTTTATCTCCTTAACGATCCTTTGACTTGCTTCAGGTTCGTAGACAGTATTGCCCGCGATCATACTGATTACCGAATCTCCCCGTGTGTGGACAAGCATTAATCCTCTATATATTCTAACCCTTTCATAGGGCCCGAAATATTGAAAGAACGCATAGATGCGGCATTGCGATTTTTTAAACATTTTATACGCGCCCTTAAGAACTGGAAATAATATACCGGGGGATGTCCTCCTCGCAAAATTCTTCACGTTCTCTGGAAAATAGTGAAGTCTCCATAAAATTTTATAGAACATACTGATAATTGCGTATCTAAGGGCCGCTCTTTTACTCAGTCTATTTCTTATCAATACCAGATCCCTTCTGTCCTTAGCCTCGTTTCTCTCTGTCTTCATATTAGCTACAATGTTTATATCGGTATATTTCAAGCCGTTATAATAGAAATGGTTCTTCGGATTAAAGATTATTTCATCCAGCGCTTTTTCGTAATAAACCGACTCGGCCTGATGACTGCCGATGTTATCGTAACCGGTTATCGGATTTTCATATCCGAAGTGAAGAAAGTCGAGATCCCTTGTTTCTCTGATACCGTAGACATTCAACACGGCGCCGGCATCGATGCAAAAAAATTCCTTATCGTATGAATTTTCACTTAGCCATTTTTTGTAAATCGAAAGCATCTTTTCAAGTTTTCTGTTATAGTTATACGTCGAATGATTAAGGAAGCGTATGCTGTTATCATTGAGCAGCTGCTCGGCGATCCGAATCGTCTCATCGCGGCAATCGGTAGCGTGGGCCGAGTTATTGCCGTAATCAAATAAAGCCCTTATCTCTTTCTTGCATTCCATGACTTTTTCAAACGGATCTGTCTCGAAAAAAAAGGCTTTTAGCGGCATGTTTTTTCTGAAACACTGGCCGGCCTTGACTCTTTCACCGGGAAACCCTTTCTTGAAATCACCCGCCCAATGTTCCCCGTAATACACCTGTCTTATAAAATTTAACGCTCCGATCTCATTGAGATATATGTCTTTTTCGTAATATATCTTTCCATAACGTCTTATTATCAAGTTTATCTCATGTCCTTTTACGGCTGCTATCGGAAA
>JAUYDB010000182.1 GCA_030691985.1 Candidatus Omnitrophota bacterium
ATGAGGGGTTATGATAAGATTGGCGTGTTTCCCGGCATACTTTATTAAAGGATGTTTCTTTAAAATACCGCTAAAATCGCTTTTAAACTCCCCCTCAAAAACATCGAGCGCCGCGCCGGCCAATGTTCCATCCTCAAGACATTTCAATAAGGCCTCATGGTCAATGAGTTCGCCGCGCGATGTATTTATAAGATATGAACCTTTTTTAAAACCTGAAAACGTCTTTCTATCAAACAAATTTTCAGTGCCGGGATTGTGCGGTATATGAATAGTAACTATGTCGCTTGACTTGATCAATTCCCTCAAGGAATTTACCCGTTTGATGCCGCCGGTTGCGCTGGATACAAAAGGATCATAATATCTGACGGCCATCCCGAAGGATCTCCCGTAGCGTCCCACCATCTTCCCCAGGCGGCCATAACCGGCTATCCCAAGGTTCATCCGGGATAACATCGAACTTGCGCCGAACGGCCTCCTGTCCCATCTACCTTCCAGCACGGATCGATACGCCGTGATCATATTGCGGGTTAAGGCTATGATTAAACCCCATGTAAGTTCCGCCGTCGGCGTTATTTTTTGAAGAAACTCTTTATATTTTTTTAATGTAATAACTTTGACGCCTTTCTTTCCGGCATAATCGGCATCGATGTGAGGATGTCCTGTTGTATTGGACGCTATAACCTTCAATTTCGAAGCCAGGTCAATCTTTTCTTTTCCAAAATAGTAGCCAAGAGGCGCCAAAACCACATCCGCCTGACCCAAAATTTTTAAGGTACCGGCATTCGGGTCCGGTAAACTGATGATCCGGAAGTTGTCGCTAAGAAGCCTCAAATTTTCCGGCTGATATTTCAGGATTTCGTAATAAACTATAACCGGCTTCTTCATATAATGTTAAGTTATTAGTAAAACAATTTTTTCTGGATATTAAATTCAAAATCCCTGATCGTCTTGGCTATCCTGCTGCCTGTCGTTCCGTCTCCGTAAAGATAATTGGGCTCATAAGGGCCGTGCTTCAGCTGTTTTTGTATCGCGCCTTTTATGGCATTGTGATCATAATCAGCATCCAGAACGTTTTTGCCCCTTTCCCTCCCGGCCTGCCTGGATCCGATATTGACACAGCCCACCCCCAAAAAAGCGGCTTCCCTTATGCCGCTCGATGAATTTCCTACGATACATGCCGCGTTCTTTAAGAGCGGCGCGAAATACTCTATGGGTAAACTTTTCAGAAAATGGACATAGTCAGGGTTTTCCTTCTCTCTAAATACACGGATACCCTTCGATATCCCGTCGGAACCGGCGTCCCTATTGGGCCACAGAAATACGCTGTTCATCCTCAAGGCGCTAAGGGTCTTTATCGTCTCGTTTATATGCATCAGGTTCTCTTCGTATTCTGTTGTGACGGGGTGCTGGATAACCACCAGATAAGGCTTCCTCAAATCCAGCATTACGCCGACACCCTTTGTTTTTTGAATCTCCATAAGAGGCTTAATGTTTGTCAGGTCCAGCTCTTTCATCGTGTCAAAACTGGTGCAGCCGACGGTGAAGATGCTCTTGGGGTCTTCGCCCATCATCTCGATCCGCCTGGCGGCTTTCCTAGTCGCGGGAAAATGCAGGTGCGAAAGTTTGGTGATAGCGTGGCGGATGCTTTCGTCGATGGAACCGGAGATCTCGCCTCCTTCAATATGCGCAAGAGGAATATTCATATAGCAGGCGGCCATCGCGATTGATAAGCATTCAAAACGGTCGGCGATAACCAAGACGACGTCCGGTCTCATGTTTTCGAAGGCTGTGCTGAATTCCGTAACCGCCAATCCCGCCGATTTCGCCATGGTCACCGGATTTTCTCCCTCGACGA
>JAUYDB010000189.1 GCA_030691985.1 Candidatus Omnitrophota bacterium
CATAAGTGATTGTGTCCCCCGATTTCCCCATGGCCTCATGGCCTTGTCGCCAGAAGCCGAAAGATTTCAGGCGGGGCGGCAGGACACGCAAAAAAATAGCATAGCTTACGGAGGTATAGAGTGTACGCGGTAATTGAAACAGGCGGAAAACAATATAAGGTTGCCAAGAATGACGTGATCCTGGTCGAGAAGCTGAAGGAAAAAGACGGCGGCGAGGTGAAGATTTCGAATGTCCTTCTGGTAAAAGAGGGCAACTCTGTGCATGTCGGCAGTCCTCACCTTAAGGGGGCGCACGTCATATGTGAAGTGCTCGGCCAGATCCGGCAGGCCAAGGTCATCGCTTTCAAATACAAGAAGCGTAAGAGCGAGAAGAAAAAGATAGGCCACCGTCAGAACATGACGAAACTGAAAGTTAACGAGATTATAGTTGCGAAGGGGTGAATTTACGCTGGCTAATAAATGATTTTGCGTTTACCGTTGACCGTGTACCGTTTACCGTCTACGGTTCACGGTGAACGGTTAACGGTAAACGAAACGTTTCATAAACATAGAACCTTTATTTTGGAGACAGGACAACATGGCACACATGACGAACGGGCGGGACAGCCAGCCAAAGACGCTGGGCGCCAAGAAGGTCAAAGGCGAAATTGTCAGGACCGGAAATATAATAGTCAGGCAGCGCGGGTTTCGTTTCAAGCCGGGGCATAATGTCGGCAGGGGAAGGGATGATACGCTCTTCGCGCTTGTTGACGGAAAAGTGAATTTCGCGCCAAACAAGGTGGTAAGCGTTATCCCGAGTCCCAAGTAATGTTCATAGATGTCAGTAAGATATACGTCAAAGCCGGAGACGGCGGAAAAGGCTGCCACAGTTTTTACCGTGATAAGTGGAACAGGGTAGGATCTCCTGACGGCGGGCCCGGCGGAGACGGCGGCGCGGTCATAATTGAAGCCGATTTTAATATACATACCCTCCTGGATTTCCAGTACCGCCAGCACCATAAGGCGGAATCCGGCACTCACGGCAGTTCCAACCATAAAAAAGGCCGCGAAGGAATAGACCTGCGCATAAAAGTGCCGCCAGGCACTTTGATAAAAGACGCCAATACGGGGATGATATTAAGAGATCTTGTAAAGCCCGGTGACCTGGTCACTATCGCTAAGGGCGGAGGGGGCGGCCGTGGAAATTCCAGGGGCCGCGACGCCGAATGCGGCGCTCCGGGCGAAGAAAAGAAGCTCATCCTGGAACTTAAACTGATAGCCGATGCCGGCATAATCGGTTACCCGAATGTCGGAAAATCCACTCTTATTTCGAAGATCTCCAGCGCCCGTCCGAAGATAGCTAATTACCCGTTTACTACGAAGGAGCCGGCTCTCGGCGTCGTGAACTTTAGCGAGGGCCGAACCATGGTGGTCGCGGATATACCGGGATTGATAGAGGGCGCCCATGCGGGGAGAGGGCTCGGCCATGAATTTTTACGCCATGTTGAACGGACAAAGATATTGATACATATTGTCGATTGCTCGGCAAGCGAGGGGAGGGTCCCTCATTCAGATTATGTTAATCTTAACAATGAGCTTAAACTATATTCGAAAGAACTTGCGAAGAAGCCCCAGGTAATCGCATTGAATAAAATGGACTGTCCTCATGCGAAAGCGAATTTAAAAGGCTTCAAGAAATGCCTGAAGGGTAAAAAAATATTCCCTATTTCCGCCGTTACCGGAGAGGGGATAAAGGAGCTTTTGGACGCTGTGTATAAAAAAGTTAAAGGTTTGCCGGTGACATGAAGACAGATAATCGTATCGTCGTAAAAGTCGGGACTAAGGTCATAACGTCCAAGGAAAGGGCGCTTGATAAAGAGAGGATAAAAGATATCGTCCGGCAGATCGCGCATGTCCAAAGGCGCGGCACAAACTGCGTCCTTGTAACATCGGGCGCTATAGGCGCGGGGATGTGGCTTCTTGATATAAAAAGGAGGCCTCAGAATAAGATCGCCGAGCTGCAGGCCATAGCATCCATAGGCCAGTGCCATCTGATGCAGCTTTATAGCGAATTGTTCAAGGAGCGCGGTTTTCTGGTCGGGCAGATATTGCTGACTCAGGAAGATTTTAACGACAGGAAGAGGTATCTCAACATAAAGCATACAATAGACTCTCTCTTCGCCCACAATGTCATACCCATCATAAACGAAAACGATACCGTCGCGATCGACGAAATAAAGTGCGGCGATAATGACAGGCTCTCGGGCCTGGTGGCCGACCTATGCGGGGCCGCTAAACTTGTCCTGCTGACCGATGTAGACGGCCTTCTGGACGAAAAAGGAAACGTCATAAGCCGAGTGAGCTCTATAACAGCCAATATACTCAAACTGGCCGGAAAGAGCGCTTGCGACCTTGGCACCGGCGGCATGGCTACGAAAATAGAATCCGCCAGGAATGTTATTCAAGCCGGCATAGCGTGTGTCATAGCCAACGGCAGGATGAAGGATGTGCTCATCAGGATAATGGACGGCGAAGTTGTCGGCACTGCTTTTGAAACAAAGAAGATGAAATTCGTGGCCAGAAAACGATGGATAGCTTTTTCACCAAAGCCCAAAGGCGTGGTGAGGGTTGACGAAGGCGCGAAGATTGCTATGGAGAAGAGGGATAAAAGCCTCCTGGCCTCCGGCATCGTAGGCGTCGAGGGTGATTTTGTCTCCGGAAACGTCATCAGCATATTCGGCTCTGACGGCAGGGAGTTCGCGAGAGGCATTGCAGGGTATTCTTCCGGCGAGATATCTAAAATAAAGGGGCTTAATACAGGCAGGTTTAAGGAGACGATTGGTTATAAGGGGCCGGATGAGGTTATTCATAAGGATGATCTGGTCATATTGTAAATATAAGGGGTGCTGGTGAAAAGCTATATTAAAAAATTGTGCGAGAAGGCGAAAAAGGCATCGAGAGCGCTTGCCCTTCTCGATCAAAAGGCTAAGGACAGGGCGCTTATCGCGATGGCAAGAGCGCTCTGTCAAAATGCTTCCTATATCGCGAGGGAGAACAAAAAAGATATCGATTCAGCCCGGAAGAAAGGGATGTCAAAAGCGCTTGTCGACAGGCTTTTACTGAGTCACGCCGGAATAAACGCCATGGCGGATTCCTTATTGGATATCGCCCGGCTTAAAGACCCTGTGGGCGGGATCATTGAAACCAGATCGCGCCCGAACGGGCTATTGATAAAAAAGGTGCGTGTTCCGATAGGCGTCATACTGATTATATATGAGTCGCGCCCAAACGTTACAAGCGATTGCATAGGTTTATGCCTGAAATCAGGAAACGCTTGTATATTAAGAGGGGGCAGCGTCGCGGCAAATTCAAACATAGCCATATTTAACATTTTGGATAAAACGGCCGCGAAATACGGCCTCCCGAAAGGAGCGGTTTCCATAATAAAAGATACCGATAGAAGAATCGTCAATGAACTCTTAACGCAAGGCGCCCTTATAGATCTCGTTATCCCGAGGGGCGGAGAGTCGCTTATACGCGAGGTATCTAAGAGATCGAGGATCCCCGTGATAAAGCATTATAAAGGCGTATGCCACACATACGTAGATGAAACGGCAGACCTTTCAATGGCGCAGGATATATGCTTTAACGCCAAGGTTCAGAGGCCCGGGGTATGCAATGCCATGGAGACGATGCTTGTGAACAAAAAAATAGCCAGGAAGTTTTTGCCATCCATGGTAAAACGCTTTATTGACGCCGGAGTTGAGATACGGGGGACTGAAGAGGTCAGGCGCATGTGCGGCGATATGAAGATCAGGCAGGCTGCGGAAGCTGATTGGTATGCCGAGTACCTGGATCTTATCCTATCGGTCAAGATTGTAAAAGACGCGGATGAAGCGATCCGGCATATAATGAAATACGGTTCATATCATTCGGACGCCATTGTTACCGAAGATACTGACTCAGCGGCGAAGTTTCTAAATGAGGTCGATTCGGCTTGCGTATATGTGAACGCGTCAACAAGATTTACCGACGGCGGCCAGTTCGGCAAAGGCGCGGAGATAGGGATATCGACGGACAAGATACACGCGCGCGGGCCAATGGGCCTTGAGGAGCTTACATCGTATAAGTACATTATCTATGGCACGGGGCAAGTGAGGCGGTAGTAGAGTCAGATGATACGTTTAGCGTATAGCGTATAGCGGGTAGCGTTTAGCGTATAAAAAAGTCATCTGACTTACTATACGCTATCCGCTACACGCTATACGCTAATCCATTCGCCTGACTCTACTACCCGCTATACGCTAAAAATGGCCGGAGGATAGCCATCATGCGCATCGGTATACTTGGCGGTACATTCAACCCGATTCATATAGGGCATCTTATATTGGCGGAAGAGGCGCTCTCGAAACTCAATCTCGACAAGCTGATATTTGTACCGACATATATACCGCCTCATAAAGGCATTGAATCTGATGTCAAGCCGCAGGACCGCCTGAAGATGGTAAGGCTTGCGATAGAGGACAATCCCGCGTTTGGGGTCTCCAGCTTTGAAATAGACTCAAAGAAGAAATCGTATTCCATATATACCTTGAAGGAATTGAAGAGACAATTCGGCCCTGACGCGCAGCTCTTTTTTCTGACCGGATCCGATCTCTTAAAGGACCTCTTTTCCTGGAAGGATGTGTCTGACATATTTAAGTTGTCTAAATTTATAGTCGCCAACAGGGCCGGCTATCCTGTTAAAGATGTGCCTAAGGAGGTTGAGACTGTGGTCATAACCCCGATAGAAGTATCGTCGGAAGATATAAGGAGGCGCGTCAAATCGGCAAGGTCCATAAGGTATCTTGTGCCCGAAAAGGTAAGGGCTTATATTACAGCCCATAATATGTATAAATGAGTCAATGAACGGTCAGTCAACGAGTTTAGCGTTTAGCGTATAGCGTATAGGAAGCGTCGCCTGACTTACTAAACGCTATCCGCTATACGCTAAAAAGCGTCGCATAACTCTATTCCTCTTGACCCGGCGCATTTTATGATGTATAATTTATAAAATTTAAATGAGGAGGTGATATAAATGGCGGAGATAGGATATTGCGTAAAGTGCAAATCCAAGAAAGAGATGAAGGATACGCAGAATGTCACGATGAAAAACAAGAGGCAGGCGATAAAAGGTAAGTGCGTGACGTGCGGCACAGGCATGTATAAGATAACGAAGTAGTTTTAATATTTTTTCGATATTTAGACAGGAAGGAAGGGTAAGCTATAAAATCTAATTTCACAGCCTTGGCCATAGCCAATGCTGCCGCGGATAAAAAAGCGCTCGACATAGTCACCATAAATATGAAGAAGGT
>JAUYDB010000194.1 GCA_030691985.1 Candidatus Omnitrophota bacterium
CCTTTTCAATATTCCTTATACATAATTAAAGATAAGGATGCTAAGCCCGAGCGCCACGCGTATCTTGCTCCGGGCGGTAAAGATCCCCGGCCTGAGATTTTAAAGCAGCTGAAAGCGCTACTGGGTAATTCAGGATCGATAATCGCATATAACGCCATATTCGAAAGGACAACCCTTCGGCATGCAAGCGAGGCATATACTGAATATCAGGGCTGGGTAACTGAGCTGGAAGAGCGTATCGTTGATCTGCTCGATCCTTTCAGGGGATTTATGTATTATCATCCGGGCCAGGCAGGCAGCGCCTCGCTCAAGAAAGTCCTTCCTGTGATGACAAATTCAAACTATGACAATATGGAGATAGCTGAGGGCGGCATGGCAAGCATGGAATATTCACGGGTAACTTTCGGGGAAAAAGTTGACGAAAAAGAGCGCCAACGTGTTTATAGCGCGCTTGACAAATACTGCGATCTCGATACGAAGGGCATGATAGGGATAGTTGATAAGCTGAGAAATCAGGGGAAATAAGGGGACACCCATTTTTATGCAGTTTTTATTGATAAAAAATGAGTGTCCCCCATTTTATTTCCTCAAATTAAACTTTCTTAAAATAATTTGCCCCGCCAAAGGGTATCTGAAGTAACTTCATTTTAAGCGGTGTTTGGCGGGATCCCGACAAACACCTCATATAAGACTCGACGTTTAAGATGATCTTTGGCGGGACAATAATTTTGCCCATTTTTACGTCTATATATGTGAGGAGATAAAACGTCTATATAGGCAGAAAGCGAAGTAAATATGAAGAATTTAATACCGCAGGAAATTATTGAGAATAAGATTTATCTCATCAGAGGCCGCAAGGTGATGCTAAGCACGCATTTAGCCGGTCTTTATGGAGTAGAAGCAAGGGCGCTTATACAAGCGGTTAAGCGCAATATTGATAGGTTTCCAGACGATTTTATGTTTCAGTTAACAGGGGAAGAATTGGAATCTTTAAGATCACAAATTGTGATCTTAAACAAAGGTGCTCCAGCAAGGGGCAGGCACATTAAATATCTCCCATATGCTTTCACGGAGCAAGGGGTCGCGATGCTTTCAAGCGTACTTAATGGCAAGAGAGCCATTCAAGTTAATATCGCCATAATGCGCGCTTTTGTTAAGATAAGGCAGATTTTATCCACTCATAAAGAACTTGCACATAAATTAAATGAGCTCGAAAGAAAGATAGAAAAGCACGATGTAGATATCTGCTCGATCTTCGAAGCGATCCGGCAGCTCATGGCGCCTTCGCCGGCCAAGCCGCGTGTCATAACAGGTTTCAGGCCGGCATAATGTCGAAACGACGATTTGCTTGTGCGCATATATTGCGGGTGCTATAATGGGAAATCGGGGAACACAATACCTATTTCCTTCGAAAATGGGTGTCTCCCATTTTTATCTCGAGAGAAATAGGTATTATGTCCCACTTATGTCCAAATTAGATCACAAGTCCCGACGGAAACTGTATTTTGATATTCGGTTTTTGCCTACCCCTCACCCTTGCCCTCTCCCCTAAAGGGGAGAGGGGAATATGAAGGAATTCCCTCATAATCCCCTCTCCGAAGGGAAGAAGGGATTTCTTCATAATTTCCTCTCCCCCGAAGGGGGAGAGGATTAAGGTGAGGGGGAAATTGCGCCAATTTGGACAGCTATGATTATGTCCCCCGATTTCCCGAAAGATAATGCGATGAAAGATATGTATATTTCAGGGGAGATGAGGGCTTGCTTAAAACGCTACTGGGGCTATGAGCAGTTTCGTCCGTGGCAGGAGGAAACTATTTTGGCGATCATGGATGAGCGCGAAACCCTGACCATCCTTCCTACCGGTGGAGGTAAATCTCTCTGTTTTCAGCTGCCGGCTTTGCTAAAAGGCGGCATGGCGGTGGTGATCTCGCCATTGATCTCGCTTATGAAAGATCAGGTGGACGGGCTTAAGGACATGGGGATCTCCGCGGAATGCCTTAATTCCAGCCAGGGCCCCGCCCAGCAGCGTTCGGTAATTGAACGCATCAGGAATGCGGAGCTGAAACTTTTATACATTTCTCCCGAACGCCTGCTTACCCGGGAAACAATAGAGTTATTGAGATCTGCTGCCCTGTCTTTCTTTGTGATCGATGAGGCGCACTGCATCAGCCATTGGGGCCATGATTTCCGGGATGAATACCGCCATCTCGGGGAGATCAAGGATAATTTCCCCGGAGTAAACATACACGCTTTTACCGCTACCGCCACCAAAGAGGTGCAGGAGGATATCCGCGCCCAGCTAAGGTTTGATAGCCCGCAGCTTAATATCGCTTCGGTTGACCGTCCGAATTTGGCATACAGGGTTATGCCGCGCTCGAACGTTATTTCCCAGATAACGGGAGTTTTGGGGAAACATCCCGGAGAGGCCGGGATTATTTATTGCCTGCGCCGCAGCGATGTTGATAATATTTCCGGCAGGTTGAATAAATTGGGATTTAAGAATTTGCCTTATCACGCGGGGCTTTCGGATGAAGAGCGCCATGTCAACCAGGACCGGTTTATCCGCGAGGAAGTGAATATCATAGTGGCTACAGTAGCTTTTGGCATGGGGATAGACCGGTCGGATATCCGTTTCGTGATCCACGCGGCAATGCCCAAGACGATCGAGCATTATCACCAGGAAACC
>JAUYDB010000202.1 GCA_030691985.1 Candidatus Omnitrophota bacterium
GTGAGGGGTAGGCAAAGATCAAATCTCAAAATACAGCCTTCTGTCGGGACTTGTGGTCTAATTTGGGCATAAGTGACAATACAGGGTAAATACGCAATGAGAAAAGAGCCGGTTAAGGTCAAAGAGAGAGACAGCGTTTCCAGGGCCGGGGATTTCGAAGAGGTCGTGGAGGGTTTTTCCGAGGCAGAAGCTTTGCAAGAGGCCGCGCGGTGCATCCAATGCAAGGAACCAAAATGCGTCTCAGGGTGCCCCGTTGAAATTGATATCAAGACATTTATAGGCCAGATAATGAAAAAGGATTACGACGGGGCTTATGCCACCATCCGTCAAAAGAATAACTTTCCCTCTATGTGCGGAAGGGTGTGCCCCGCCGAATACCAGTGCTGCAAGGCCTGCGTCTTCACAAAAAAAGAAGAGCCCTTCGCGTCTCGAGAGGCCGTCGGCATTCATTTTCTGGAAAGATTTATCGGAGATCGCGGCGCGGAGAAAGGGCTCCGGATAGAGGCCTCCGGCGATGGCCGTTGGCCTGAATGTAAAGTGGCCGTTGTCGGGTCAGGCCCGGCAGGGCTGTGCTGCGCCGGAGAACTGGCGCGGCGCGGCATTAAAGTCGTGGTATTCGAAGGGCTGCATAAAACAGGCGGGGTCTTGCGCTACGGCATCCCCCCCTTCAGGCTTCCGAGGAATATTTTAGATTTTGAGATAGACTCTCTGAAAAAACTCGGCGTTGAAATCAGGGCGAATACCATTATTGGCAGGGCGAAAACTATCGACGAGCTTTTCGCGGAAGGTTTTTCCGCTGTTTTCCTCGGGCTGGGGGCCGGGACACCTTCTTTTATGGGGATCCCCGGAGAAAATCTTTGCAATGTCTATTCGGCGAATGAATTTTTGACGAGGGTAAACCTGATGTCCGCGCATAAATTCCCCGAATACCATACTCCCGTCAATATCGGCAGGCATATTGTGGTTATCGGCGGGGGGAATACGGCTATGGACTCAGCGCGTGTCGCGATCAGGCTGCAGAATATAAACGGGATCAAGCCCGATACCGCCATTTACTATCGGCGCTCGGAAGCGGAGATGCCGGCGCGGAGGATCGAAATAGAGCATGCCAGAGACGAGGGCGTCCGATTCGAGCTTCTGGCGAGGCCCGAAGAATTTATGGGGGATGAGAAGGGATTTGTCTGGAAGGTGCGTTCCTCGCGGTGCGAGCTTGGGGAGCCGGATAGCACCGGACGGCGCAGGCCCGTCATCATTCCGGGCAGTTCTTTTGAGGCCGATTGCGATCTCGCGGTCATCGCCATAGGGCTTCGCGCAAACAAGGTTCTTACCGGCGTTACCCCGGAACTTGCGGTCGATAAATACGGCGACGTCATTGTCGACCCAAAAACCGCGGAGACCTCTATTAAAGGAGTCTTCGCGGGCGGAGATATCGTGGGAGGTGAGGGAACTGTTATTGAGGCGATGGGGATGGCAAAAAAAGCAGCCGCCTCTATCATTGATTACGTGTCGCGCTTATAAAGAGCGGCGCGGCGCTATTATGCAGGTAGTATACTGTAACATTAGTTTTTGATATGAAATCACTCATGTCCAAATTAGAGTGTGAGTCTCGAGGGGAAACACGTTTCGAGATTCGGTCTTTGCCTACCCCTCACCCTCGCCCTCTCCCCTAAAGGGGAGAGGGGATTCCCTCATAATTTCCTCTCCCCCGAAGGGGGAGAGGATTAAGGTGAGGGGGAAATTGCGCCAATTTGGACAGCAATGTTACAATCTAGTAGAGTAAGGGCGATCTCAAAAAAAGGAGGAGAGCATGAAACTTAAGATCCAGGAAACAATGGACAAGGTTATTAGAAAGAATCCGGGGGAACCGGAGTTCCACCAGGCCGTACGGGAGGTTGTTGAGTCATTAACGCCATTCATAGAAAAAAATCCGAAGTATAAGGAAGCTAAAATAATTGAGAGGATGGTCGAGCCGGAGCGGGCCGTCATCTTCCGCGTTCCGTGGCTTGATGATAAGGGAGAGATCCGGATCAACAGGGGCTATCGCATTCAGATGAATAGCGCCATAGGCCCGTATAAGGGCGGCATAAGATTTCATCCGAGCGTAAACTTAAGCATCCTCAAATTCCTCGCCTTCGAGCAGGTCTTAAAAAACAGCCTGACAACGCTTCCGATGGGCGGCGCGAAGGGGGGCTCTGATTTTGACCCGAAGGGAAAGACTGACAATGAGGTGATGAAGTTCTGCCAGGGCTTCATGAGCGAACTTTTCAGGCATATCGGCCCCGATACCGATGTCCCCGCCGGTGATATCGGCGTCGGCGGGCGCGAGATCGGCTATATGTTCGGCCAGTATAAGAAACTGAAAAATGAATTTACGGGCGTTCTCACGGGTAAAGGTTTAGAGTGGGGCGGCAGCCTTATAAGGCCCGAGGCCACGGGTTACGGCTGTGTCTATTTTGTAGAAGAGATGATGAAAACCAGGGGAGACTCTTTAAAGGGTAAGGTATGCGCGGTCTCAGGCTCGGGCAATGTCGCCCAATACACGGTTGAGAAACTGCTGGAGCTGGGCGCCAAAGTCGTTACCATGTCGGATTCGGACGGGTTCATCTATGATAAGGGAGGTATTGACCATAAAGAATTGAAATGTGTGCTCGATCTGAAAAATAACCGCCGCGGGCGCATAAAAGAATTAACCAGGGAATTCAAGTGCGAGTATTTTGAGAAGAAGAGGCCGTGGCAGGTAAAGTGCGACGCGGTTTTTCCTTCAGCGACTCAAAACGAGATTTCCGGAGAAGACGCCAAAGCGCTTGTCAAGAGCGGCTGCATAGCCATAGGCGAAGGCGCCAATATGCCCACGACTCCCGAAGGGATCAGCGTATTCCAGGAGGCCAGGATACTGTATGCTCCGGGGAAAGCGGCGAATGCCGGGGGCGTGGCAACGTCCGGCCTTGAGATGAGCCAGAACAGCATGAGATTGTCGTGGACGCGCGAAGAGGTCGACAATAGGCTTCACAATATCATGATAGCTATTCATGAAAATTGTGTCAGATATGGGAAAGAAGGCAAATATATAGACTATGTTAAAGGCGCGAATATAGCCGGATTTACAAAAGTAGCCGATGCCATGATAGCCCAAGGCTTAGTCTGAGTAATAGATCAGAGTTTTAAGAGACGGTAATAAAAAGGGGTCTGACCCAACTAAGTCTATTAAGCCGTGAATGGGTCTGACCCCTTTTTATAGATAGCTTGCTGTGCCAAAAAATGGGGTCAGACCCATTCAATGAGCAATAGACGCGCTGGGTCAGACCCCATTTTCTTATAGAACTGAACTAGTCTGAGAAAATGGGGGTGTCCCCCATTTTTACTTGACAGGTGTGGGTGGAATGGCTAAAATCTATCCATGGCAAGAATAGCAAGAATTATTGTTCCTGAATTTCCTCACCACATAACACAAATAGGCAATCGCCGGCAAACGGTATTCCTCAACGAAGACGACTATGGTGAATACCTTAGATTACTCAGCAGCTATTCCCGGAAATTTAAAGTAGATATTCTGGCTTACTGCTTAATGCCCAACCATGCGCATCTCATAGCGGTTCCTCATCAAGATGGAAGCCTATCCCGGGCCATAGGCGAAACCCACCGTAATTATACAAGATTCATTAATTCCAGGGAGAAATGGATGGGGTATCTATGGCAAGGAAGATTCTCATCGTATGCTCTCGATGAAAGGTACTTATTAGCCGCAACCCGATATATACTTTTAAATCCTGTAAAAGCAAAGATCGTCAAAAAACCGTGGGATTATAAATGGTCAAGTGCCAGGCATCATATGAAGATAGACAATAGTTTTCTGGTAAGAGATAGTCTTTTAAGAGGACCGATAGGAGACTGGAAAGATTTTCTTAATACAGCATCAGGAGATGAGGATGTTAGATTGCTTCAGCTTCACGAGCGAACAGGGCGGCCATTAGGATGTAATTCATTTATAGAGAATTTGGAATCCCTGCTTAAGATAAATCTTAAGAAGAAGTGGGCAGGTCGCAAAAAGAAAGAGAAATAGGTATTGTGTCCCCT
>JAUYDB010000074.1 GCA_030691985.1 Candidatus Omnitrophota bacterium
ACAGTTTTTATCCTGAATTTGCGGTATTCGCTTTTTTTTGGCTTTCCTTTGTAAAAATAGATCATCGAACCGACGGCATCTTTGCCCATAATATCAGATACATCAAACGCCTCTATTACATCTAGCGCGCCCTTGATTTCCAGGATATGCTTAAGCTCTTCTATTTCGCCTGCGGGGCCGTAGCGGACGGTATCCTTCTTAACCGCATCGATCGACTCTATCCTTCTCTTAATCCGGGCCGCTTTCTCAAAGTCCTCTTTGGCGGAAGCCTCAAGCATTTTCTCAGATAAAATCTTCAAAAGCTCAGCGGTCTTGCCTTCCAGAAACAGCTTTAACTCGTCAATTATTTCGCCATAGACACCCTCATTTATTTTACCGACGCATGGCGCGGCGCACTGCATTATATGATAATTAAGACAAACGCCCTTAGGCATCTTGTTGCAGCTTCTCAATGGGAATATCTGCCTCAATATAACAAGGGCTTCACGCAATAGCTTCGCGTTCGCATAAGGGCCGTAGTATAGGGCGCCGTCATTTTTCCTTTGCCTGGTTATAAATATCCGCGGAAATTTCTCATTAACGGAGAGCTTGAGCATGGGATAGCTTTTATCATCCCGCAGCGCCACGTTATATCTGGGAGATAACTGCTTTATCAGGCTGTTCTCGTAAATCAGCGCTTCCGCCTCGGTCACGGTATGAATGTAGCTTATATCGGCCACTTTACCGGTCATGGCCCGCATCCTTTCGGATAGATAGCGGTGAGGATAAAAATAAGTGGAGACCCTCCTTCTAATATTGAGCGCCTTCCCGACATACAGCACAGCGCCTTTTGCGTCTTTCATTATATAAACGCCGGGAGAACCGGGCAGCTCTTTTATCTTCTTCTTGTAATCCATGATATCCCCTCCCTCAGCTCTTTAACTCTTAATATATAACTTGCCGCTATAAAACTTACAAAACCTGCGGTTACGGTAAGAGCGAGGATGAACGCGTTGAAACTGACGAAATATATTAAAAGGAATTTTAAGACCGCGGCCATGATAATGCTGGCCGATATTACCCTCAATAACGAATCGAGTAAAGAGCGCCTGCCAAAATCCCCCAGACGTTTCTCCAGCAGGAAATACAGCGCGAGAAAATTGAATGTGGCGGAGGCGGAGGTCGCAAGCGCCAGCCCGCCCACTTTTAGCGGCCGCATCAGGATAAGGGCAAGCGCTATATTCAGGACTAAAGAAGCCCCGGCGGTCTTTGCCGGCGTCGCGGTATCGTGCATGGAATAGAAGGCATTTACTAAAACTTTTATGCCGCCGCAGGCAACCAGCCCAAACGCGTAAAAGAAAAGCGCGTTTGAGGTTATGGCGCTGGAATATGCCGTAAATGCCCCGCGCTCAAAAAGAACTTTGGTCATGGGAACGGCCAGCATCATCAATCCGTTGCTCGAAGGTATCAATATAAAGAATAAGGCCTTTACGGAAAAGAGCACCGTATCTTTCAGCTTAGTGATATCTGAAGAGGCGACATGCCTCGACATTGCCGGAAGCGCCGCCTGGGCAAGGGCTATGCCGAATATCGCGAGCGGAAGCTGCCATAACCTGTTGGCGTAATATATCGCCGCCACAGCCCCTTCACCGGCTATGCTTGACAACGAAGCAAGTATCGTGCTTATAAAAACATTGACCTGGTAAACGCATGCGCCAATAGCGCGCGGTATTAAAAGGACGCCTATCTTCCCGGCCTTAGGATGCGAAAATTCTTTCGTTATTTTGAAACTCCATCCGCTGGAGTAAAGAGGCGGCAGTTGAATTATGAGCTGTAGAAAGCCGCCCGCCAGGACGCCTGCCACAAGGCCAAACACATTTTCGCCAAACCAAATCGCGCATAATATCATTGAAAGGTTTAAAAGGCATGGGCCAAAAGCCGGCGCCGCGAAGTATCCTAAAGTATTCAACACGCCCATCGCGTATGCCCATAGGCCTACCAGCACCAGGAAAGGAAACAGAAATCTCGTAAGGATAACGGTGATCTGAAACTTTTCGGCATCCATTAAAAAGCCGGGAGCTATTATCCTGACTATAAAAGGGGCCGCCAACACGCCTGCTATGGCGGCAGCTAAGAGCAGCCAGAACATGATATTTAATACTACCTGCGCTAACTTTAAGAATTCCCGCCTGCCGTTCTTCGTCAGCTCATCGGTAAATACCGGCACAAATACCGAGTTCATGGCGCCCTCGCCGACAAGGTCTCTTAAAAGATTCGATATCCTGAACGCGACCACGAATGCCTGGGCATAGATAGCCGTGCCGAACAATTTGGCAATCACTATATCCCTGACGAATCCGAGGACCCTGCTTATCGCGGTGGCAACGCCTATCGTTCCTGTCGATTTAATAAGCTTGGACTTACTCATTTAAAACACCTCTTGACGCCGTGTTTTTCGCGTGATATAATCGCAAAAATCGGAGGGTTGAAAATTGCCAATAAAAAGATCGAGTTATAAAGACCTAAAAAAATCGCGGAAAAGGCACACAAGAAACACATCTATAAAGCATGAGTTAAAGACCGCGGAAAAAAATTTCAATAAACTGATAGCCGAGAAAAAAGCGAATGAGGCAAAAACGGCCCTGGCCGGTTTAGTGTCAAAACTTGGCAAGGCTGCGTCAAAAGGAATTATTAAACAAAATACGGCATCCAGAAAAATTGCCAGGATAATGAAGAGGCTATCCTCATTAGCTAACGCATAACCTTATTACAGCGAATTCCAACACCAGGCCGGGATCGAATTTTGTCCTTTTGACATCAAGATCCGCCTCCAGAAGTATATTCATCCTCGACTTTATCTTCGGTAAACTCACGGCTCTTAGCTGTCTAAAAAATTCACCGCGATATCGCATGCCGATCTTGAGACAGCCGGCAATGTTTGAATCAGTTTCGCCTTTTGCCGAAAGCATCTTTGCCTTAAGCATCCGCCTCAGATGCCAGCACAGAAGACCTATGATTTCATAATGTTTCTTTCCTGTAGCTGTCAGTCCCGAGACTATCTTTACAGCGCCTGCCAGGTCCCCTTTATCGATAGCCCCGGCCAGTTCAAAAGCCGATGCGGCTATGGGTTTGCCTGCCACCGATTCAACATCCCGGCTATTTATAGTCTTTCTCTCGCCTGCAAAGGTAGCGAGCTTCTCAAGTTCCTGCGACAAAGCCAAAAGGTCCTGGCCCCGGCCCTCTCTTAAATCCTCAAGCGCCCGAGCGTCTATCTCTTTATTCCGTGAACTTAGAAATTGGCGTATCCAGGAGGCAAAATCCGCCTCTTTAGGACCGCTGAAATTCTTGATATCGACGTATTCTGCCAAGGGCCTATATTCTTCGGCCACAGAATCGTCGCCGGATTCCAATACGAGACATGACGATTTAGAAGGCTTCGTTATGTATTTAGCCAGGCGCGCCTTCGCTTCTTCCGATAACTTTTCGCAATTTTTTATAACCACAATCCGCCTGGAGGCGAGGAAGGGTATGGTGTTAAGGCAGCTCAGTATCTCGTCAATCTCTGCCTCTTGGCCATAAAACACCTTATAGTCAAACTGCTGCGGGGAACTACCAAGCGATAAGGTTAGCTCTCTTATCGCCCTCTCTTTCGAATAGACGTCTTTTCCTAAGAATAAAAAAACTAAAGGTTTTACCATGCCTCAACGGTTCTCTCCACCACCCGTCTTGCCAAATCCGTAATCGTGTCCTTAATGGCTGTTTCCTCGGTTTTAAAGTATACACCCTGCGTCGCGTAATCGGTTTCTCCGGCAAAACTTCTTTCCTCCCATACGACCTTCCCTGTCTTGACGTTTTCCATCCTCATATTGATTATAAGCTTCATCCTGTATTTCTCAATATTTTCATGCGCATCATATATAAGAGGTTCTCTCCTGTAGTCGATGAGTTCGGATTTGAGCGCAATATCCGCGCCGGTTTCCGTGTTCGCGACCTTCAAATTTCCGTCATAAAGAAATTTGTCCCTGACGGCCTTGGTCAGATCCACTTCCATGCCCGGCCTGTAACCTCTATACATCCTGATATCGCTCTGTTCCGCGGATACGTTTATGCTGTTCTTAAAATTGTCGACATAGATAGATTTGAAATCGGACGGCAATAATGACTGAGTCGTGTAACCGCATCCGGATAACATGCATATTATCGCGCTCGAACATAATAGCCATGCAAGTTTGGCAGGAAAGTTTTTCATATCCTCCCCTTTTTTATTGATACTTTGCGTTTTGAATCGTATCTTATAACAACTTAAGCTACCAGAAGAAGTCCTCAACCGCAAGAATCCACCACAATAAATTTTTACGGGTCCTGTCGCGCGGTCGCCTTTACGTGCTGGCGCGCTCGCATGGGGTGTACAAACGACGTCTATAAAGGCGGGTATCTGTATGCCCGCTAGGATTACCTAGCGTCCAACGCCATATTAGCGGTTAGCTTAGATCGTAATCCTAAGCAGCGGGCACCCCCATCCCATGCTCGCTTGTGCGCGCGTAAAGGCTAGGCCGCGCGCCACCCGT
>JAUYDB010000002.1 GCA_030691985.1 Candidatus Omnitrophota bacterium
GGGAATTGATAAGGGTATAGAGAAGGGGCTGTATAAGGGTAGAGAGAAGGGACTTTATAAGGGTAGAGAGAAGGGGCTATATAGGGGTAAAAATTTCATCAGGCTCCTTCAGGAATTGAATGATATTAGGGGCATTGAGCGGATCCGCTTTATGACGAGCCATCCTAAGGACGCCTCACCGGAATTGTTCAGGGCGATGAGGGATCTGGAAAAGGTATGCGAGCACCTGCACCTTCCGCTTCAATCGGGTTCCGACAGGGTGCTAAAACTTATGAATAGAGGTTATTCGCGGGATAGATATTTGAAACTGGCCCAGGATTATAAAAAAATCCTGCCGGGGGGCGCGATCACAACCGATATCATAGTAGGTTTCCCGTCCGAGAGCGAAAACGATTTCAAGGCGACTTTAGGTATCATGAAGAAAATCAGGTTTGACAGCGCTTTTATATTCAAATACTCTCCCCGGCCGCCGGCAAAGTCCGCGGAGCTAGAGGACACAGTCCCTGAAGAGGCGAAGGGCGAAAGACTCGCCTCCCTGCTCGATCTTCAATGCAGCATGTCTTTTGAAAAAAATAAGGCCATGAAAGGGATGGTTGCGGAAATTCTGGTTGACGGTTATAATAAGAAGACGCCTTCCATGCTTACCGGCAGGACAAGGACAAACAGGATTGCGGTGTTTGAAGGCGGCAAAAACCTCATAGGTGATTTTGTCAATATTAAAATAGACGCCGCGTCGCCGCATGCATTGAAAGGGAGGATCGTTAAATGACCCTTCGACAGGCTCAGGGTCATGGTGAGCGGAGTCGAACCATGACGACTCATAACGTAAGCTTAAAGATCATATTGTTTTTCATCTTTTTGCTTTCAGCTTTCAGCTTTCAGCTTTCAGCTTCGCATGCCGAATCCGCCTTCGCTGCCGCTTCGGCGAGATCTCGCCAAGGCGAAGCCGGCGGCGGATCCGGCCCGGAGAATGTCGAAATATTGTTCCTTGGAGGAAGTTATGAAAAGGCGATGGATGAGGCAGGCAGGCTTATCGATGCCGGGGCCCGGCACAAAGACGAGCTGTACTATATAAAGGGTTTGAGCGGGCTTAAAACAGCCAGATTCAGGGAGGCGCGGCAGAGCTTTGAGAAAATTCTATCAAAATACCATAGATCGGCAAGGGCTTTTGACGCCCATGTCGGTATAGGCGATTCTTATTTTCTGGAAGGAGATGCTGATCGGGCATTGAGGTCATATAAAGAAACTATGGATAAATTTTCCGATGATAAGAACATGTCTGTGCTTTTATACAGGATAGGAAGCTCTTACAAAAAGCTAGGGTACGGCGATAGGGCAAAAGAATACTTTGACAAAGCGAAAAGCGTTCCCCCTTTGAGTCTTGGAGCGATAAAGCGTTTTGAAACGTTTTTCGACAAAGGCGGGGAGGCGGGATCTAATACGATATCAAGCTCCGTAGAGAGCGAAGTCCTAAAGATCGAGGCGGTGCGCTTTATATCGGTTCAGGCAGGGTCCTTCAAGGATAAGAAGAACGCCGACCGCCTGGCCCGGAAACTATCGCTAGCCGGATACGACAGCTATATCGAAACGTCGACAGCTTTTGGCGAGAAATTATATAGAGTCAGGGTGGGCAGGTTTAAATCCCTCGAGGAGGCCAAGCCTTTAGAGTCCCGCTTAAACCAAGACGGCTACAGGACGAAAATTTCAGGCAGTGCCGCATGCGATTAAAAAAAGACGGCAGGGCAATCGTAATATTTATAGTAGGCCCCACAGCGGCCGGAAAGACACGCCTTTCAATAAAGCTCGCCTCCCGCCTTAACGGCGAAATCATATCGTGCGATTCAATGCAGGTATATAAGGGTATGGCTGTTTTGAGCCAGGCCCCGGATAAATCGGATAGAGATAAGATAAAACATTATCTCATAGGCGTTCTCGACCCGCGAAAAGAATATAGCGTTGCCGAATTTCGCGCGAAGGCCCGAAAGATAATAGGAGGCATGATAAAACGCGGGAAAATCCCGATAGTTGTCGGCGGAAGCGGTCTGTATGTGAAGGCCCTTGTAGACGGCCTTTTCCCGTCTCCGGGAGCCGACTTGAAATTCAGAAATTCCATGCGGAAGTTTATATCGCGAAATGGGACAAAGCGGCTGCATGAAAAATTGCGTAAAATAGACCCTGCCGCCGCGGGCAGCATCCATCCCAATGACGCCAGGCGCATAGTAAGGGCCCTTGAGATTTACCGCGCGACAGGCAGAACCATGACAGATATGAAGAGCCGGACAAGAGGGCTGAAAGATATTTATGACATACGGATATTCGCCCTGACAGGGCCGAGAGATAAGATATACGAGCGGATAGACGTAAGAGTCGAAAGGATGTTTGAGGGGCCGGTTTTGAAAGAGGTCGGGCGCCTGAAAAAGAAAGCCATATCCAGGACCGCAAAAGCTGTCCTCGGTTTCAAAGAGATCCTGATGTTTTTAAAAGGAGAGCACAGCCTGGAGGCCGCCAAGTCTCTTATGAAGATTAGCACAAGGCATTTTGCCAAACGGCAGCTCACGTGGTTCAGGGCGGATAAACGTATTATGTGGTTTGATTTCAGTATGCTGAAGGACGAGGCCATAATCAAAGTTATTGCCAAAGAAATTAAAGGAGAGCGATAATGGAGCGCGCGCTATTAGTAACGGTTGATTTCGGAAAATCCGGCGATTGGACGGCCCAGGAGCGTTCGCAGGAACTCGCCCAACTCGCCCTTTCGGCGGGATCGAAAGTCATAAGAGAAGTGATAGTCAAAAGGCCTGTTCCGAACCCGGCATGTTTTATCGGAACAGGAAAAGCGGAAGAGCTGGCCGGTGTTTGCGCGGATGAGAATATAAATTTAGCCGTGTTCAATAATGACCTGACCGGCACGCAGCAGAAGAATCTGGAGGAGGCATTAAAGGCCAGGGTGATCGACAGGACTCAGGTTATCCTGGACATCTTTGCCAGGCGCGCTCATTCAAACGAAGGCAAGATCCAGGTGGAGCTTGCGCAGCTCATGTACCTGCTTCCGAGGCTTACCGGTAAAGGAATAGCCCTCTCGAGGCTTGGAGGCGGCATAGGGACAAGGGGGCCCGGCGAACAGAAACTTGAGGTGGACAGGCGAAGGATAAGGACCAGGATAGCGAGGCTTAAAAACGAGCTCGAAGATTTGAGCCGGAGACGTGAGATGATGCGCAAGAAGAGAAAGAAAAATTCTCTTATTACCATAGCGATAGTGGGCTATACAAATGTCGGCAAGTCCACCCTTTTAAACGCGCTCACAGACTCAAAGGCCATCGTTCAGGACAAGCTATTCTCGACCCTTGACCCGACCATAAGAAAATTTATATTG
>JAUYDB010000110.1 GCA_030691985.1 Candidatus Omnitrophota bacterium
GAATTCTCATCGCACATTGACGGCGCAAAACACTTTCTCACGCCGGAAAGAGCGGTAGAAATTCAGGAGATACTCGGAAGCGACATCATGATGACGCTCGACGAATGCGTTCATTATCCGGTGCCGAGAGATTACGTAGAGCAATCGCTTGCGATGACGACAAGGTGGGCGCGGAGATCGAAGAAACACTATGAACGAACAATCCAACAATCCAACAATCCAACAATCCAACAATTGTTATTCGGCATAGTGCAGGGAAGCACGTATCTGGACTTGCGTAAGAGGGCGGTCAGTGATTTGCTCGAAATCGGATTTGACGGATATGCTATCGGAGGCGTGAGCGTAGGCGAGGGGCAGGACCTTATTTACGAAGTAGCTGACTATACGGCGTCATTATTGCCGGAAGCAAAGGCGCGGTATCTTATGGGGTTGGGGATGCCTTCGGATATATTGGAGGCGATCGCGAGCGGCATAGACATGTTCGACTGTGTCGTTCCTACGAGGAACGGCAGAAACGGCCAGGCATTTACCTGGGGCGGCGATCTGCAGCTTAGAAACGCTAAATACAAGGAAGACTTTTATCCGATAGACGAGGCCTGCGGATGCTATGCCTGCAGGACTTATACACGCGCCTATATAAGGCATCTGTTCAATACCGAGGAACTGCTGGGGCTTCGCCTTGTATCATTGCATAATATATGTTTTTATGTTAAACTTATGGAATTATCGCGCCAGGCGATAAGAGAGGATAGGTTCGATAAATTCAAGGATGAATTTGTAAAGGGGTATAACCATGACAAGAAAAGGAGAGTGATGTTATGAACGCAGGCTCGAATCCGTTATTAAACTTAATGCCGGTAATATTGATATTTATAGTATTCTATTTTCTTCTGATCAGGCCGCAGAAGAAAACTCAGGAAGAGCACAAGAAGATGATAGCGGCCCTGAAGAAGAACGACGAGGTTGTAACCTCGGGAGGAATTCACGGCACTATCATGAATGTAAAAGAAGATACGGTCACCCTGAAGGTCGATGACAACGTGAAGGTAGAGGTCCAGAAGAACAGCATATCTACGATGAGGCGGAAGGCGTCGGAGTAGGATCGCAGTCCGTTGTCCGCAGTCCGTTGTCCGTTGATCGTACGAGTATTCACGGACGATGGACGACGGACGATGGACGACGGACGACGAGACTTGCTATAACAAGGAGAACGAGGATGAACAAGAATCTGCAGTGGAAGTTATTGGGGATAATAATTATCGCGATAGTTTCCATCTGCTTGATATGGCCGCCTTTTACGGTCAAGGACAAGGATGGCAAAGTTGTCCAAAAAGGCAAGATAAACCTGGGCCTCGACCTGCAGGGCGGCATGCACGTTGTATTGAGGGTTGATACCGCGAAGCTTCCGCTCGATGCCAAAAAGGACGCGCTTGATAGGGCCATCGAGATTATCCGCAACAGGATCGACCAGTTCGGTGTCGGTGAAATGTCCATCCAGAGGCAGGGTAAGGACAGGATAATAGCGCAGCTTCCGGGAGTTACCGACAGGGAGAGGGCCCTTGAAATCATCGGTAAAACCGCGCATCTCGAGTTCAAATTAGTATCAGACAATGTTGAGGACATGAAGAAAGCCGTCAATAATGAGGCGATCGAAGGTTATGAGCTGAAACATCTAGAAGGCGAGCGAGCCGGCCGCGAAGGGCTTCTGGTCGCAAAGGACGCAGCCCTTACAGGCGACGCAATCGTCGATGCCAAGACAGAATTCAGCTCGAGCGGTTTCGGCGAGCCGTATGTGTCGCTGACCCTCGATTCGAAAGGCGCTAAAGTTTTTGCTGATGTGACGGCCGCGAACATAGGCAAGAGGCTCGCCATAGTCCTCGATGGAAAGGTTGTATCTGCCCCGGTCATCCGCGAGGCGATCCCTTCGGGGCAGGCGCAGATATCCGGCAGTTTCACCGTAGATCAGGCAAACGACCTCGCGGTAATACTGAGGGCCGGCGCGCTGCCTGCGCCGGTTGTGGTCGAAGAGGAGAGGACGGTGGGGCCCCTTCTCGGCGCGGATTCGATCAGAAGCGGCATCCGCGCCACGTTGATCGGGGGGTTGCTCGTATTCATCTTTATGCTTGTATACTACCGGTTGGCAGGGTTGATTGCGAATTTCGCGCTGGCGCTGAACCTTCTTTTGATCCTGGCATGCCTGGCCATTTTTAAAGGCACTTTAACTTTACCCGGCATAGCCGGCTTGATCCTGACTATCGGCATGTCGGTTGACGCCAACGTCCTCATTTATGAGAGGATACGCGAGGAGCTGCGGCTCGGTAAGTCGCTGCGGGCGGCTATCGCGGCCGGTTATCACAGGGCATTTTCGGCGATCATGGACTCGAACCTGACGACTATAGTTGCCGCGGCCCTCATATTTAAATTCGGCACAGGCCCTATAAGAGGCTTTGCCATAACGCTGACGATAGGACTTTTGGCAAACCTCTTCACGGCCGTAACGTGCACAAGAGCGATATTTGAGCTTTTGTGCGACCAGTTTGATCTCTCCAAGCTTAATATGATGCAGATATTCCCGGAGACGCACATAGATTTTATAAAAAGACGAAAAGTTTGCTACGCGATTTCCGCAATAATTATAATAGCAGGACTCGCTATATTCGCGTCTCGTGGAGAGAAAAATTTTGGCGTCGACTTCTCCGGCGGGACGCTCCAGCAGTTTATGTTTGAAAAGGCTGTTAAAGTGGATGACGTCCGGCGCGTGTTGAAAGAGATGGGATTCGGCAACGCTTCGCTGCAGCAATACGGCGACCCTAAGGAGATCATTGTAAGGACCCAGAAAGATATAACCAAAGAACTGAACGCGACATTCAAAGAGAAGTTTAAAGACAATCCATTCCAGATGTTGAGGGTTGAGACCGTCGGTCCCGCCGTGGGCAGGAACCTGAGGCAAAGCGCGGTGATGAGCCTTCTCCTGGGCATTGCGGGCATACTTATCTATGTTATGTTCAGGTTTAATCTTAAATATGCCTTCGCCGGCGTCATAGCGCTGTTCCATGATGTGTTTATAGCGGTCGGAGCGTTGGCGCTCACAGGAAGGCAATTCGACCTTACGATCGTAGCCGCGCTTCTTACAATAGCCGGCTATTCCATAAACGACACCATAGTAATATTTGACAGAATACGGGAAAATTTAAGGATCGTCAAAAAAGGCAGCTTTCTAGAAATAGTAAACCTTAGCGTGAATCAGACGTTGGGCAGAACCATATTGACCTCAGGCGTCACTATGCTTGTCGTGATGGCGTTATTATTCCAGGGAGGCGAGGTGCTTAACGATTTTGCTTTCTGCCTGTTTATAGGGTTTATCTCGGGAGTGTACTCGACGGTATATATAGCCAGTCCGTTAATAATATCATGGCAGAAAAAAACTGCCGTAAAAACGAAGAGATAGAGGCGTCTTGATAAAGTGGCAGCCATAGACGGATACGCGCGCGCTGAGAGAGGGTCCGTTGTAGGTTTTGTTGTCAACGGCCTTCTTTTTTTGATTAAAATATTCGCTGGTATAGCGGGCCATTCCAACGCGATGATTGCGGATGCGCTCGATACGCTGGGCGATACCATGACCTCCGCCGGCATGCTCGTCGGATTTAAGATCGCCAAGAGGCCGGCCGATCCGGAGCATCCTTACGGGCATGGCAAGGCGGAATCGATCGTCGCGAAACTGCTCGCCGTCTTCCTGATCGCGCTGGGCGTGAAGGTCGCGTATAATTCCATGCATGTTATGCTATCTCACCGGATATATATCCCGGGCAGGATAGCGCTTGTCGCCGCCATCGTTTCAATAATAGTGAAACTGGGGCTCTTCCAATATACAAATTTACTCGGCAAGAAGATTTCGAGCACCGCGATGACTGTATATTCCTGGAATATCGCCTCTGATGTCTTCTCGTCTTTAGCGGCCCTCGTGGGTATTGCAGGGGCTCGCATGGGTTTCCCGTTACTCGATCCTGTCGCGGCTTTCATATTGTCAATACTGGTAATACGAACAGGCGTCGAAGGGTTCCACAGGGCATATGATGAATTGATGGACGGCGCGCCGGCCAAGAGCGTCATAAGCGGCATAAAGAAGATTGCCTTAATGAATAAGGACGTATTGGCTATAAATGACATCAAGGTGCGGAAGATGGGCCTCGATCTCATGGTAGATATGACGATAGCCGTAGACAAGCATATGTCAGTCGAGACGGGGCACCGCGTTACCGACATCGTACGGGATGATATCCTGAAAAAAGTTCCGATGGCGAAAGAAGTGTTTATCCACGTCGAACCGTTCAAGTGAAGTTCCACCTACGGTAAACGGTACGCGGTCAACGGTAAACGCAGCGTTATGCATTAGACAGATTATTATGCGAAAGATATGGAGAATCAAAGACCCTGACCCTGCCATCCAAAATGAGCTCTCATCCGCATTGAATATCTCGAAGATAACGGCTCAGATCCTCGCGAACCGCGGCATAAATAATCCGCAGGCCGCCGCTGAATTTATGAAATGTTCTCTCTCATCATGCCATGATCCGTTTATGCTAAAGGATATGGACAAGGCCGTTTTCAGGATAAGAAAGGCGATTGCCGCGTCCGAACCTATTCTTGTCTACGGAGATTATGACGCTGATGGGATGACCGGCGTCGCGGTCCTTTACTCGGCCCTGAAGAATTTGGGCGCGAACGCCGCTACCTATATACCTAACCGCCTGGAAGAGGGATATGGGCTTAACCTCGGGGCGGTAAAAAAGGCCCAAAAAAACGGCGTAGCGCTTATAATTACCGTTGATTGCGGCATAACCTCTTTTAAAGAAGTTGACTACGCGAATTCCTTAGGTTTAGACGTAATCATTACAGACCACCACGAGATCCTGGAATCGAGAGTGCCTTTCGCGTATGCTGTCATAAACCCCCTTCAAGGAGATTGTAAATATCCGTTCAAGCATCTGGCCGGAGTGGGAATCGTATATAAGCTTACAAAGGCCATTTATGATGAGAGGCCATTTTTCGCGGAGGACTTTCTCGACCTCGTGAGCCTTGGCACTGTCGCGGATGTCGCGCCGCTTGTCGGAGAGAACAGGATTTTGACCAAACACGGCCTCAC
>JAUYDB010000203.1 GCA_030691985.1 Candidatus Omnitrophota bacterium
AAAATAAACTTGAGCGCAGAAATGTTAAGGTCTACCTTCACTATCCCATCGAACGATATCCCGGCGACATAGATTTCGTCGTAAGCGACCGCGGTTTAGGCAAAAACGATTACATAGAGACAAAAAAACCGGTCGTCGTGGTCACCGCTCCGGGCCCTAACAGCGGCAAGCTCTCGATATGCCTGTCACAGCTGTATCACGAACATAAACGGGGCGTGAATGCCGGATACGCGAAGTTTGAGACATTCCCGATATGGAACCTGCCGCTCAAACATCCGGTCAATATCGCCTATGAAGCGGCAACGGCCGACATCCAGGATTTCAATCTCGTTGACCCGTTCCACCTCGATAAATATAACGAGACAGCCATAAACTATAACCGCGACGTGGAGAGCTTCCCGATACTTAAACTGATATTGACAAAGATAATGAGCGATAACGCGAATCTTCCGATGTACAATTCTCCTACGGATATGGGTGTAAACCGCGCCGGCTTCGGGATAATTAATGATCAAGCGGTCTGCGAGGCGGCCAAGCAGGAATTCATAAGACGGTATTTCAGATACAACGCCGAATATGTCCTCGGCATAGAAAAGAAGGAAACGGTTGACAGGGTCGAGTTGCTCATGGAAGAGATGGGCGTGAAAGTGACCGACAGAGCCGTTGTCGCCGTCGCGAGAAAAGCCGCGGAAGATGCTGAGAAGAGCCTCAAGGGTTTCGCCGGCATATACTGCGGGGCCGCTATTCAGCTGCGGGACAGCCGCGTCATAACCGGAAAAAACTCTCCCCTGATGCACGCATCCTCGAGTCTGGTCCTGAACGCTGTAAAGGTGCTCGCCAATATCCCTGACGAGATACTTCTGCTTTCACCGCATATAATAAACCAGATATCAAAATTGAAGGAGGGGATACTGCAGGGCGAAGCAGAAAGCCTCGACCTCGAAGAAACTCTTATAGCCCTTTCAATAAGCGCGACCACAAACCATACCGCGGAAATAGCAATGAAGAAACTGATAGATTTGAGAGGATGCGAGATGCATATGACCCATATACCCACCCCCGGAGACGAGGTCGGACTAAAGATGCTGGGCGTAAACCTCACCACCGACGGTAATTTCTCCTCCCGGAACCTTTTTGTAACCTAACGTATCTTAAACGGAGAATATTATGAAGGCAAACCTTATTTTGGAAGACGGAAGTTGTTTTGAAGGCATTCTTATAACCGCGCCGCAGGAAAAAATAGGCGAGGTGGTACTCAACACCGCCGTAGTGGGATATCAGGAGATAATGACGGATCCGACAAACGCGGGCAAAATATTAGTGCTGACATATCCCTTAATAGGAAATTACGGGGTGGCAGATAAATTTTATGAATCCTCCAGGTGCTGGATTGCGGGACTTGTCATAAAAGAAAATTCACGGATATACTCGAACTGGCAGGCTCAAGGTTC
>JAUYDB010000283.1 GCA_030691985.1 Candidatus Omnitrophota bacterium
GTGGTCGTGTGGCCGACAAATATGTCCTTGTACTTGCCTAATTGACATTTATGCCCGTCTACCTGCTTCTTCCATGCCAAGTCAAGGAGCCTTCTATCCCAGACCAATGCTTGCGCGCTATGACTTGAAAGCGATATATCCGGATTAAACCCGCCATGCACAAAAATCTGTTCGCCTCGCTCGATCCAGAGTTGTCCGCCCTTCAAGAAATCGATGTGCGCCTGCGGCATGGGACCGCCGTTATACGACGCCATCGTCCTGTCGCCACCTTGGCTTGTCCATATCTCCGGCTTATCGCCTCGTAAGGCCCAATCCAGCACCCACATATCATGATTACCGATGACCAGATCGCAATGCTCAACCTTCAAAAGCTCATCGATGCACTGTTTAACGTCCGGATATCCATCGCACACATCGCCCATCACAATCAGGCGATCCTTCTTATAATAAAACTTTGAGCGCTCAAAGCACTGAATGAGCGCTTTGTATGCGCCATGGATATCTCCGATGGCGAAGGTCTTCACTTAGCGCCCCTTTTCAACGCTTCTTTTAAACCATTAAAGCGTTCAAAAATGTCGTGCCTTACATCATGGATATATTCATCTTGCCCGTTTTCCTGTTCAATCAAAAGACAACCCTGACTCGATACCCGCTCAAAAAACTTGTTGACATTATCTGTGACGCTCGGCAAATATCCTTGTGACATATATTGAGACACCTCTTCTAATATCTCATCGGCATTCGGCGCATACCGTAGTATGAAATACATATAATATAAGTCCTTCGCCTGTTTTTCCTTATTTTCCCGATCAATAAAAGTCGCTCCCTTGTGATATAAGAAGGTCGATGGCTTGGGACAGTTTAATGGATAATTCTTTTTCTTGTCCTGAACACCGATTGACATCCGATGCTGTAACAAGAAATCGAATTTATCGATCTTGTTTATTTGCATCTGCTGTCCGACCATTTTCTCGATTGCCTTAATATCAACGCTGGGGTACGTGATGAACTCAACCGGAACCTTTTCTTTATATAGTACAACAGGAAACGGCCTGTCCATCCTTGGATGACGCTCCTTATAGCCTAATGAAGAAAGCGTCTCAAAAATTGTCTTTGAATACTCCTTGCTCACTGATTGATCAACGCCAAAATCGATATCAACCGTGGTTACCGCGTTCCGGACAGCTGTTTTCCAAAGGTAATTTGAATAAACATACGGCATCCAGCCGCCGACAAGCGTAAGATCCGGCAAATAATCATTAATATCCTCAAGCACGCTGAAAAATACGGCTTCGATTTTCTCAAGATTCATACAGATTCTTTCCTTTTTCTTCCAACGCTTTCTTCAAATATTCCGCATGTTCTCTACCGCGAGGTTTGGAGCCGTAAAGATCGAGGTAAAGCTGTAAGCCAGAAACAACTTTGAATCCTTTAATCGTTCGTGCGCCATAGAACACGCTATTTTTATAATACGGCCGGACAATATTAATATTGCCGCCTCTGACCAGTTCCTTTAAATCAAGCTGTTGCCGTAAGTCGAGAATCTCTTTTTTCCAATTTTCCGGATTAAAATATAAATGGACTTGGTCAGTTACCACAAAAGATGTAATGAGATTAGCTCCCGAATGAAGGGTCAGGGCATACTGTTTATTGGCCAGATAATCTTTAAGTTTTCCCAGTATATTCTTGTCCGGAGAATAGTAGGTATCGACCTCGTTTAGTTCAAATTGATACTCTTTGATCCAATCACCGATAAGTTCATCCTGATTCGTAAGAAGAGTGTAGCTTTCGGGGCCGCGCTTAACGCGCTCAATGTAGCCCTTCTTAGACATGGCCTCGAGCGTTCCCTGCGCCATGCCAAGGCTTACCCCACTATCACCGGTAAAGTCGCGAGTAACCCATTTCTTTTCAGGTTCAGATAGCATTTTCCTTAGAATAAAGGTCGCCTTATCTGCAAAAATGTTCGTTCCATTGGTATGGCCATTCATAATGTTCACTCCTTTTGATTGTTCAGTAATTACTGAACAATATACACTCACTGAACATTAAAGTCAAGATATTTCTAAGACTGAAATCGTTTTGACTTGTTCAATAACATAGAACACCCGTCTTATAGGATAGAACAGCTTAAGCACGATTCTCACGCAACAATGTTCACTACTTAGTGAACATTAGCGCAAACTGAACATTAGCAAGGCGCATTGCTGTTGTCAGAAAAACTATGTACTTGTTCTGACAGATTGTCGCAAAAAATGCATATCTTTTGCGACAATCTTGCGGGTAACTTTGTCTGCGGTTTTCAAATATGCAGAGAAGGTTACCTCTTTAAGTCAAACATTATCAATGAGTTGCAAATATAGCTCTCCGAGGTACCTCCGCATGGCAAGGTTGGATAGCTAAATGTCCACTGGCTTAAAATGTCCACTCGCCAGTAGACATTTCGATTTAGTGGACATTTCCATGGCCATACATGTCACTCGAAAATAGGCTATAGGCGAGAGGCATTAGGCCATAGGTTAAGTCTTTCTCGGCCCTATCGCCTTTTTGCCTATGGCCTATAGCCTCGTTCAGATGCCCGTTGAATTGACATTGACATGATTTGTTGAAATATTATTTGTCTACTTGCGGCCAGACTAAATCGTAACGGACGCTACGACCCTTGCCGGGTAATTGGCGCAGGATCTTCTTATCAAGTAAACCTGAGATTTCGCGGAATGCGGTGGCGCGGCTTGTCTTAGCGATACTCACATATTTACGCGTCGTTAGTCCGCCGGTAAAATTCCCCGGCCCGGTTTCCAGTATACGGTTAATAACCCTTTTTTGTCGCTCATTAAGCTCGTCCTGGGCATGCTGATTCCAGAAATCAACCTTCATAAACACGCCCGCAATGATATCGCGCGAATCTTCGATAGACGCCGTAACACACTTGATAAACCACAAAAACCATTCTGTCACATCAAGACGGCACCTCTGCACGTTTTCAAGGATCTTATAGTATTCGTCCCGTGAGCGCATGATTTCGGAGGAGACGCTATAAAATCTTACCTTTATTTTTTCATCCTGAGCTAATACCATATCTGTTAAAGCCCTCGCCAACCGTCCATTTCCATCTTCGTAAGGATGAATTGTCAAAAAACGCAAATGAGCCATAGCCGCACGCAGGATACCATCCATACTCTCCTGTGATGAATTCCACCATTTCAGGAAAAGCCGCATCTCCTCATCGAGACGATCTTTTGGCAACGCCTCAAAATGCACTTTTTCTTTGCCGATCGGGCCGGACACTATCTGCATAGGCTCATCGCCCCTTGGCTTTCCAGTCCTGATCCTTCTTAATCCGGAATAGCCTGCCGGAAACAGCGCCGCATGCCAACTATTAAGCCGTTCCATCGTCAGGGGCTTATCATGAAAACGTACAGCGTCCAGCAGAACATCCACAAGGCCGTCAACATTCCTGTCATGCGTGCCAATACCATGCGGCAAGCCAAGTTTCACGGCTACCGATGAACGAACCGTCTCACGGTTTAACTTTTGCCCCTCGATCTCCGCGGTTCGGACGGCTTCTTCAACTAAAATAGCACCCTGGGCCTCTGTCTCAAGTTTAATATCAAGAGACGCTATGCGGCCCAATAGCTTCCCCTGCAAGACCCGTAGCCCGCTTAATGGCTTAAGTAAAGCCACATTGTCGTATTTAAAATCAAACCAGCTTTTATGCTCCCAGATGTACTTCATAGGCTTCTCCTGAAGCGATTAGCATGCTTAATCGCTTCAATATTTGATACAATTATATCATTTAATCGCTTCAAATGCAAGTTTGAGCAGTTGTGTGTTAATCCCTGCTCTACCAGCGCCTCGGTAAGGATTATGGTTTTTCGTTACTTCAGTTACTTCAGTTACTTCATACGTCCTATTTTGGTACAC
>JAUYDB010000285.1 GCA_030691985.1 Candidatus Omnitrophota bacterium
AAGCAATCTCTTCCATCGTCGAGAGATTGCTTCGTCGGCCTTACGGCCTCCTCGCAATGACGAGCAATTTGGACAGCAATGGGACACAATACCTATTTCTCTCGAGATAGATTATGGAGAAATAGGTATTGTGTCCCCCGATTTCCCACTGGTTAGGAAAGTCGGGTTGCTTGAATTTACTATACGGCCTCTTTCATCCTTTTGTCCGTAAGGAGATCGGCGCCGCTTATGCCGCTACCCGCCTCCAGCCACGCGAGTTTTGCCTTGCCGTATTCTTTCTTCGCGTAGAACGCGTTTCCCATATTGATATACGCGTTCGCGTGGCCCGGTTTAAGATACAGGGCTTTTTTACAGAACTTGATCGTCTCGTCAAATATGCCTTTACGATAATACGAAACGGCCATGTTGTTATATATGTCGCTATCCTCTTTTATAGCTGACGCTTTTCTAAAATTCTTAATGCCATCGTCGTAGAAACCCAGCTCATTATACACATTACCAAGGCCGGCATAGGCAAGCTGTGAGTCAGGCTTTAAGGAGAGCGCTTCTTTGTACTCTTTTATTGCCAATCCATAATACGCGTCGGCTATTCCCTCTTCGCGATCGGCATATCTATGAGCTTCCTTACCGTACGCGAACGCGAGGTTGTAATGCGCCGTCGGATCCTTCGGAGAGCGTATGGACTCCTGCGCATAGAAGGTAATCTCGTCCCGCCATTCGCAGTTTCTTGATATTGTGGCCGCGCCGTAAAATATCAGTATCGCTATGAAAATAAAATTTAGGACGGCCCTTGACATCGTGCCGAGCCGGGGATTTGAGCCGGCATTTGAAAAGATCATCCCGAAACAGGACGCAAAGCCTATCATGGGAAGATAGAGGAACCTCTCGGCCATAACCGCCTTAAACGGCACTATATTGGAGACGGGAATGAGTGTTATAAAAAACCACAGTATATAAAATGAGGCCTCTTTTCGGCGCATGTTCGCCAGATAAAAAAATATGGCGAGAAAGATGATAAAGAGCGCGGCGAGAATATCCCTTTCAAAGAGGGACTTCGGCGCGTCGACAAGATACATAATCTTAAGGTTCACCGGAAATAAAAGTATTCTTATATATTCCGCGACGGCCTTTAACGTCACCAGTATATTGGCAAAAATACCCCCTCCCCACCACTCTTCTTTCTGGGCGATTGTCCCGAGAACAGAGAAGCGCGCGATAAGATAAAATGCCCCCACAAGAAAGAATGGCAGGTAATTGTTCACGTATGTTTTTAAACTCCGGCGGCCATGGAAATGCGCGTCATATAATATCAATACCAAAGGCAGAGCTATCGCCATCTCCTTTGAGAAAAGGCTGAAGGCAAAAAAGACGAGGGAAAGGGCCCGGTTTAAAACAGACTTTTTATATCCCGTATCTCGTATATGGAATATGAAAGCGAGGAGGAAAAATAAAAGGAAGAGAACGTTGGACCTGCCGGACACCCACGTAACCGCTTCTGTCTCAGCCGGGTGTATCGCGAAAACCAGAGACGCGATAAAAGCCGCGAGCGCGTCTTTGAGGATGAGAAAGGTTATGCAATATACCAGGATAGCGTTCATGGTATGAAAGGCGGTATTTTCGATATGATAAAAGCGCGGCTTGAGCCCCCACAATCTGTAATCTATCGCGAAAGACGTGGTTACAAAAGGCCTCCAGACGTCTTTTGAGAGCCTTTCGCTCGACGATGCGGCGGCACGGTCAATGAAATTTGATATTATCCCGCGAAGTGTCAGGATTCTTACCGCCGGATTTTCGACAAGGAAGGGGTAATCATCATAAACAAAAGAATTATTGAAGGAATCGTAATATACTAAAAGTGTTAACGCGATTATCAGAAGGATTAAAGAGAGGTGATATTTTGTCGGCATGAGATACGTCTTAAAGCACCACGTTCACTAATTTTCTGGGAACCACTATAAGCTCCCTCACGGTTTTACCGTTTATCCAAATTTTGACTTTTGGGTCGGAAAGAACGGCCTGTCTCAGCTCGTCTACGTTTATATCGGCCGGGGCCTCTATCCTTGACCTGAATTTTCCGTTTATCTGTATGCCTATGGTAACGACCGTTTCGGCGATGGCATCTTTGTCGTAAGACGGCCATTTGCGCTTAAATATGCTGTCCTTGCCGCCGAGGGACTGCCACATCTCTTCCGCTATGTGCGGCACAAAGGGAGACAGCAGCATAACCACCGCTTCCGCCGCCTCCCGCACAGATTCGCTTCTGGTTTCGTCGGAAAGGGCCTCGTATGTCTCATTAACAAGTTCCATAATAGCGCTTATCGCCGTATTAAAATGAAAACCGCCATCCAGGTCCTCGGTGACCTTCTTTATCGTCTGGTGAGTCTTGCGTCGTAAATCGTCATTGCGAGGATGCGAAGCATCCGAAGCAATCTCGTTTTTAGAGATTGCTTCGTCGCCTTCGGCTCCTCGCAATGACGAAGATCGATCCTTATTTACAAGCCGCCACACCCTCCCCAGGAACCTATGCGCGCCCTCGACGCCTCTGTCAGACCATTCAGCATCTTTCTCCGGAGGCCCTATGAAGAGCGTATAAAGTCTCACCGTATCGGCGCCGTAAGAGCGGATCAAAGCATCCGGGCTTACGACATTGCCCTTGGACTTGGACATCTTCGCGCCGTCCTTTATTATCATCCCCTGTGTAAAGAGGTTCTTGAAAGGCTCGTCGAAATCCACCGCTTTTATGTCACAGAGAAATTTCGTTATGAACCTGGAATACAATAGGTGCAGTATCGCATGCTCTACCCCTCCTATATACTGGTCGACCGGAAGCCACTTATTGACCAGCGATGTGTCGAAAGGCCTGTCGCTTAAGCGCGGCGTGATGTAACGCAGAAAATACCAGCTCGAATCCACAAAAGTGTCCATCGTATCCGTCTCACGTTCGGCAGGCCCTTTACACTTCGGGCACTTTGTATTCACAAATCCTTTGGCTAACTTTAAAGGAGATTCGCCTGTGGGCCGGAATTCGACCGCCTCGGGGAGGAGAACAGGAAGCTCATTTTCAGGAACGCTTACAACTCCGCACTCAGGGCAATATAGAATAGGTATCGGCGCGCCCCAGTATCTCTGGCGCGAGATGAGCCAGTCTCTCAGCTTGTATTGGACCGTCTTCTCGCCATATCCTTTCTCCTCGAAAAAATCCGCTATTTTTTTTACTGCAATGCGGGAATCCAGGCCGTCAAACTGGCCGGAATTCGTCATAACGCCCTCTTCGGTATAAGCCTCTTTCATCGTAGCGCCGTCGAGATTATTTTTCGGGTCATCGATGACGACCTCTATCGGGAGGCCGTAAATTTTCGCAAATTCAAAATCGCGGGTATCGTGGGCCGGCACAGCCATGATAGCGCCGGTGCCGTATTCCATCAGGATGTAGTTCGCGACCCATATCGGGATCTTCTTGCCGTTTACCGGATTTATGACGAACCTGCCGGCGAAGACGCCTTCTTTCTCCACTGCTTCCCTGGAGCGGGCAATCTTACTCTCATTGCGCATGCGCTGTATGGTCAGCGCCACTTCATCCTCGCCCTTGAGGCCTTTTATGAGCCTATCAACCATGGGGTGTTCCGGCGCAAGGGCTATAAATGTCACCCCGTAGATCGTGTCAATGCGCGTTGTAAAGCACTTCAATATTTCATCGCTGCCCTCGATTTTAAAATCTATCCGGACCCCGACGCTCTTTCCTATCCAGTTGGACTGCATCACCTTTACGCGTTCCGGCCATTCGGCAAGTTTATCGAGGTCTTGCAATAACCTATCCGCGTAATTGGTTATCTTAAAGAACCATTGCTCAAGGTCTTTCTGAAAGACCTCTGTTGAACATCTCTCGCAGGCCCCATCCACAACCTGCTCGTTCGCCAGGACCGTCTTGCACGACGGGCACCAGTTCACATACGCCTTTTTCTTATAGGCGAGGCCTTTTTCATAAAGTTTTATAAATATCCACTGCGTCCACCTGTAGTATTCGGGAAGGCACGATATCACTTCCCTGTCCCAATCGTATTCTACGCCCCATTGGTTTAACTGTTTCTTCATCGTTCTTATGTTGTTCAATGTGGATTGTTCGGGGTGTAGCCCCCCTTTTATCGCGGCATTTTCCGCCGGCAACCCAAAGGCGTCAAATCCCATAGGGGCCAGGACGTTAAAACCTCTCATCATCTTGTATCGCGCCACAACATCGCCTATAATATAATTCCTTCCGTGGCCTACGTGCAGCGCGGCCGACGGATACGGAAACATCATCAGGCAGTAGTATTTGTTTTTGTAATTATTCGTGTCTACGTTGAAGAGCCTAGCCTCCCGCCAGAATCTCTGCCATTTAGGCTCTATCTCGTCGAACGGATATAATTTCTCGTCCATCGCTCCCGTATCTTCCCTTATTTTTTTACTTATTTTCCCTTATCTTCCCTTGTTTTTCCCTTATTTCCCCTTACACATCTTTCTCGATGCAGCTAAATTCCTCAGATCATCCTTCTCGCTATCCTTCGGCGTCTCCATGATGAATGCCGCGTCTTTAAGCTTCGGGTGATTAATTATGCGGCCCAGGGCCTCAAGCCCAATTTCGCCTTTTCCTATATGCTGATGCCTGTCTACGTGAGAACCGAACCCCGACATGGAATCGTTAAAATGCACCACCTTTATCAGATTTAAACCGATCAATCTATCAAACTCCTTAAGGGTATTTTCTAATCCATTCCGGGTCTTAATGTCATATCCGGCCTCGAATGTGTGGGCGGTATCGAGGCAAACGCCGACTCCTGACGCTCCGTCAAGGCCGTCTATGATGCGCTTGATATGCTCAAACCTTGAGCCTATGCTGAAACCTGAACCGGCCGTGTTTTCGAGGAGTATCCCCGCTTTCGGCTTTGCATTTTTAAGTATCTGTTTAAGGGCCGCGGTAAATCTCTTTATCCCGCCGGCTTCCCCGCTTCCGACGTGACTGCCGAGATGCGTAACGAAATATTCCGCCTCGAGCTCATCGGCCCTTTTTATGTCTTCCACATACGCGTCTATCGATTTCTTATACAGCTTATTGTCCGGCGTAGAAAGGTTTATTATGTAGGGGATGTGCACAACGACCGGGGTTATATCATATTTTGATTTGAGCCGCCTGAACTCCTCGACATCCTGCCGCGCGAGAGCGGAGACGAGCCATCCCCGCGGGTTACGGCTGAATATCTGCATCGTGTCGCAGCCCAGCGCCCGCGCCCGCTCGAGAGACTCATAAATTCTACCGGCTATGGAAACATGCACTCCGATACGCATATGGATTAGAATGGTGCCGAGGGAGGGAGTTGAACCCTCATGTCCGTGAGGACACCGGTTTTTGAGACCGGACTGTCTGCCAATTCCAGCACCTCGTCGAAAATTTTGCTTCTACCCGTCCCGTTTCCTTTAATGGAAAGGGGAACATTAAGGGGAAAACCGCAGGTTTTCCCCTTAAAAACGTTCGGACGCTAGTCCCGCTGTCTACCGACTGGTGGCGAGGCGAAGGGCAAACATTTACCGCAATGTTTGGTCCGGAGCCCGAACGTTAAAGTGGTGGAGCCGACGAGAATCGAACTCGTGATACCACAATGCCATTGTGGTGTGATCCCTCTTCACCACGGCCCCGCCCTACTCTTTAAAAACCCCTATCGAGCGTATCCTGGCATATCTATTATCAAGCAACTTATCTTTGGAGATATCCTTCAGGGCTGCCAGGTCTTTTTTTATTATCTTTTTTATGTTTTCGGCCGCCTCCTGCGGATTCCTGTGCGCCCCGCCGAGCGGTTCCTTTATTATGCCGTCTATTATCTTCATCTCATACAAATCTTTGGCCGTCAGCTTCAGCGCGGCAGCGGCATCCGGCGACTTTGACCGTTCCTTCCATAATATCGCCGCGCACCCTTCCGGAGATATAACGGAATAGTACGCGTTCTCCATGACGTAGGCTTTGTCGCCGACGCCTATCCCGAGCGCGCCGCCCGAGCCGCCCTCGCCTATCACGACCACAATTATAATTGCCCTTAAGCCGGCCATCTCCCTTAAATTATACGCGATCGCTTCCGCCTGCCCTCTTTCTTCCGCCCCGATTCCCGGGTAGGCGCCGGGCGTATCTATAAACACGATTATCGGAAGGTTGAATTTCTCGGCTATCTTCATGACCCTCATCGCCTTTCTGTATCCCTCGGGGTGCGCGCTTCCGAAATTTCTCTCAAGATTCTCCTTCGTATCTCTGCCCTTCTGATGCCCTACCACAACGACGCTCTCGCCATCCAGTTTCGCGAGAAGCGCGACCAGGGCCTTATCATCGGCAAAATGCCTGTCGCCGTGTATCTCTATAAAGCTGGTCATCATCATATCGATGTAATCCAGTGTATAAGGCCTTTTCGGGTGACGGGCTATCTGGACCCTCTGCCATGGGGTGAGGTTCTCATACACCTCTTTCTTGATCTGCGCAAGTTTATCTTCAAGGCGGAGGACCTCGCTGGATATATCTATATCCTTATGGGCTGTAAAGCCCTTAAGCTCCTCTATCTTCCTTTCGAGCTCTATTATCGGCTTTTCGAATTCCAGTCCCGGCATGTGGGCAGCCACGAATCCTCCAAAATAAGTTACCTCGCTTCGCTCGGGAACTCTCCCCTCACCCTAACCC
>JAUYDB010000036.1 GCA_030691985.1 Candidatus Omnitrophota bacterium
GGGGATTCCTTCATAATTTCCTCTCCCCCTTTAGGGGGAGAGGATTAAGGTGAGGGGGAAATTGCGCCAATTTTGACAGCAATGATCCAAAATAGGTATTGCGCACAACCTCTATCCCGTTTTTTGATAGATGACCGCGGCAATGCCGATATAGATGCAGAAAAGTTGAAAAATTATTTTTAATAACTGAAAAGGCGGCATTGCAGCCAAAATGAAGCCAAAGGCACAAGGGAAACCTGATAACAGGGTAGGCTTGGATATAGGCGCTTATGCCGTTAAGATTGTCGAGATATCCGATATGCCTGACAGGCCGGCATTGGTCAGACTAGGTGAGAAAAAGATTGTAGGCCTTTCAGGGGAAGAGACATCCGCTGCCATAAAGGCGCTGGCCGAAGAGGCAAAGATATCCACGAAAGAGGTTTCGGTATCGGTATCAGGCCCTTCTATCATAGTCAGGTTTATAACTATGCCGAAGATGAGCGAGGAGGAGCTCGGCAGCGCCATAAGATTTGAGGCGGAAAAATTTATACCATTTAACATAGATGACTGCGTTTTAGATTTTCAGATACTGAAGAAGGCCGGATCGGCAAAACCCCCGGACGCCGCGTTTTCCGCCGCAAAAACCGGGGATGAATCGGATACCAGGATCGATTGCCTTTTGGTCGCGGCCAGGAAAGAGGAGATTGACTCGAGAGTTGCCCTGGCTGAGCGAGCCGGCCTACTGGTGAATGCGGTTGATGTGGATAGTTTTGCCCTCACGAACTCATTCTTAAGAAATTTCACCGAATTAAAACCGGAGAAGGTGGCCGCTCTTTTGAATATAGGCGCTTTATCCACGAACCTGAGCGTTGTGAGCGGGAACGGGATATCTTTTATGCGGGAGACCGCGGTGGGCGGTAATGATTTCACCGATTTAATATCAAAAAAAATGGGGATAAGCGAAGAGGCGGCGGAAGAATTAAAACTCTCCGGCATGGATAGGCCTGATGAAATTGCCGGCTGCGCTAAATCCGTGCTCGTCACGCTATTAGACGACATAAAAGTCTCTTTAAGTTATCACGAAAATCAGAGCGGCAGGAGCGTGGATGAAATCTATATATCCGGCGGCGGGTCAAAGCTTTTGGGGTTAGAGGATGCGTTTACAGAGGCGTTCGGTTCAAGGCCCAATCGGTGGAATCCGTTCGGGTTTCTCGATACATCCCGGGCGGGTGTAGGTTCAGGCGCCATAGATAAGATGAGGGATTCTTTTGCCGTTGCGGTCGGCCTTGCGCTCAAGGTGGTTTAAGTGATAGAGATAAATCTTTTGCCGGAAAAACCAAAGAAGAAGGAAGCCCCTTTTAAGATGATCGGCTTCTCTGGTTTAAACCTTGAGAACGTCGCTTTTTTGAAAATAGGAATAGCCGTTGTAATAGTTTTGGCCGCGCTTCATTCCTCTTTATATATCGTCGGGGCGCTTAGCGGATCAAAGATGGATGCCTTGGGCAAAAAATATAACGCGCTATTGCCTAAAAAGGCGGAAGCCGACGCGCTAAAGATTAAAATGGAAAGCATGTATAAGAAGGGCAGAGCCATCGACCTTCTTATGGTGAAGCGTTTCAGCTGGGCGAAGAAGCTGAACGCGTTAAGCGATTCCATGACGCCCGGCATATGGCTCTCAGAGCTCGATTACTACGAGGCTCCCAACGAAAGGCCGGTTGGCAGGTCTGCCGTCAAGGGGAAGCTTGATACGGCCGGCGCTCCATCAGAAAAGATGGTTATAAAGTACCTGATGATATCCGGCTATGCTTCAAGCATGGGGGAACAGGGCACAGCTTTGATAGGCAAGTTCATAAAGAGCCTCAAGGAAAACAGCGGTTTCTATTCGGATTTAAGCGAAATTGAGCTTAAATCGATAAAGACCGATAAAATAGGCGCGCAGGAAGTCATGAATTTTAAGATCAGCTGCCTGTTCAAGGAATGAGAGGGTTCGCAAAATTCCCCCTCACCATAATACACAACCCCAAGGGGAGAGGAA
>JAUYDB010000038.1 GCA_030691985.1 Candidatus Omnitrophota bacterium
TTCAATATAAGCCTGTCGACTACGACTTCGATTGTGTGTTTTTTATTCTTATCCGGCTTTATGGTTTTATCCAGGTCGATGACCTCGCCGTCAATCCTCACCCTTACGAACCCCTCTTTCTTGATACGCTGGAATAGCTCGCGATATTCGCCCTTCTTACCCCTCACGAGCGGGGCGAGCACTAATATCTTCGTATCTTTAGGGAGGGTGAGAACGCGCTCAACTATCTCCTGGGAGGTCTGTCTGGTTATGGGTTTTTTGCAACCAGGGCAGTGCGGGGTGCCGATACTCGAGAACAGAAGTCTCAGGTAGTCGTATATCTCGGTCTGGGTCCCGACAGTGGAACGGGGGTTTGACCCGGCAGTCCTCTGCTCTATGCTTATCGCGGGGGACAGGCCTTCGATATAATCGACATCCGGCTTCTGCAGGCGGTCAAGGAACTGCCGCGCGTAGCTGGAGAGGCTCTCGACATACCTGCGCTGGCCTTCGGCGTATATAGTGTCGAACGCGAGAGACGACTTTCCGGAGCCTGATAGCCCCGTAATTACGGTAAGGGAATTGCGCGGGATCTCAAGGTCAATATTCTTTAAATTATGCTCCCTCGCCCCTTTTATTATGATGTTATCTGTTTTCATGTCTATAATGCATGGTGGCAGAATTTTTTCGGCTTCGACCCTATTAAATCGGGGGACACGGGATAAAACAAGGGAGACAATAAAGACACTGCATCTCCCTTGTTTCACTCGGATTATTTATTAAGCTTAAAGCAAAAATGCTACCTTTTTTTCTTCTTCTTTTTCCCGCCTCTCAGCATTTTTGCTCTTGAAACGTCACCTTTCTTATCAACAAAATAAAGGTAACCTTTCGCCTTCTCTACGCACGGCTTCGCGACTACCTTGCCGCCGCCGCCCTTCGCCTGTCCTCTCGCCATTTTAGTCTCGACGATGTTCCCCTTCTTATCGACGTAATAAAGATAACCTTTTTTACGTTTGATGCCTACCTTCGCGACCTTCTCTGCCATTATGTTCACCTCCTCTCGTTCCTGTTAAGTATAGACCAAAGACCGTAGACCGAAGACCAAAGACCTATAAGGTCTACAGTCTCTGGTCTGTGGTCTACAGTCCGAAATTCATTCATCATGTCCCTATCCTTACTGCCGAGACGATACTCTCCAGAGTCGCTATCGCGGACATTATCGCGAGCCGGCTTGTTTTCGGATTCGCATGAGACGGCACATTATCTGTGCTTGTTTTAATTCTGCCGCATTCGCCGGTTATCTCAAGCTCATGGATATTTGCCGTATAATCCGGAGAGGTAACTATCTTCACGCGCGTCTTCCCGGCGCCTATCCCGGCGAGACTCAGTACAGCCGACACGTTTATATTCTGAGGAAACCCTTTTACGGCTTCTGTCACGTTTCCTTCAAAAATGACGGTCTCCTCATTAACGCTAAAAACATCGATCCCTCTCGCCGTTAAATAGGGCGCGCCCGCTAATCCCTTCGGCGGCTTCCTCGTAGTTAAGGTAACCGCATCTATTTTACCGATTGCGGCGGCCTTCAGTCCGTCAAGGCCGCATATGGCGCCGCTCGGGATATATATTTTAACGCCTTTCGCCCCGGCGGCCTTTAATAATTTTTCGTTTCCTATGAGGCCCCCTACGCTCATCACCATACAATCTTTTTTACCTTTGATGCATCTGCGTACAATATCGGCGCAAATATTAGCGCTTGCGGCCTCTACCACCAATCCCGCCTTCTTGATAAGTTCATCCAGCTTCAAAACAGAAACCTTTTTAAGCAGCCCCATGAGAATCGCCGCTTTTTTTTCATCAATATCGCAGAGGGCGACAAGGTCGACTTTATCATACAGCTTATCCTGACAGGCGCGCGCAATCTCTCGCCCTATTGTGCCGCATCCTATTATGCCTATCTTCAATCGTTTGCTATTCATTCTATCGTAATCTCGCTTTAATATCCGGCTATGGCGGCGCCTTTTTTCTCCCCGGTGATCGCCAACATTTTATCCAGAGCTTTTTTGGCCTTATCGCGGATATCGTCGGAGACCTTTATCTCGTAAACCATCTTTTCGAGGCCGTGCGCAACCCACCCCAGCGTAATGAGTTTCATATTGGCGCAGACCAGATGCGGCGTCGGAAGATAGAATTTCTTATCCGGATTTTCCTTCTGCAGCTTATACAACATCCCCGATTCGGTGGCTATTATGAACTCTTTTGACCGGGACTCTTTTACATACGTGAACATTCCGCCGGTCGAACATATGTGATCCGACAACGCCAGCACCTCCGGATTACACTCGGGATGGGCTATAACCTCGGCATTCTCATGAAGCCCTTTTGCCTTTATTATGTCCTCCTCCTGAACACGTATGTGCGTAGGGCAGAATCCTTCCCAGAGGATTATATTCTTCTCTGGCGCCTGAGACTGGACGTAACGCCCCAGGTTTTTGTCCGGCACAAATATGACATCTTTCTCTTCCAGGGACTTCACTATCGAAACGGCATTGCTCGAAGTGCATGCGATGTCGCTTTCGGCCTTGACCTCGGCGCTCGAATTGACATAACAAACCACCGCGGCTCCGGGGTGCTCCCTCTTTTTTGCGCGCAGCTTCTCCGGCGTTATCATGTCAGCCAGGGGACACCCGGCCTCAAGCACAGGGAGAAGGACCTTCTTATCCGGGTTCAATATAGAAGCCGATTCGGCCATAAACTGGACCCCGCAGAATACTATCACATCGGCGTCGGTCCTGACAGCGGCCTGCGAGAGGGCAAGGCTGTCACCCGATATATCCGCAATCTCCTGTATCTCATCACGCTGGTAGTTATGCACTATTATGACGGCGTTTCGCTTCCTCTTAAGCTTCTCTATCTTCGTCTTTAACGCCTCTTTATATTTAAGATCTCTCTTATTTTTTATATCAACCGTCATCTTACACCCTTATTTCCTTCCTTTTTACCTTTCTGCTATTTTGGAATCGCGGATAAGGCTGCTTTGATAATTATATTATCGATGAGCCTGGTCCTGCCCACATACGCGGCGATAGCTATCAATACCTCGCTGCCAATCGTATCGACTTCCTTCAGGTCTTTTGTACCGGCTATCGATACATAATCGATTTTGACGGACGGTTTTTCTTTTATCATATCGTTTATCGCGGTTAAGACCTTTTTCGGATTTTTTTCGCCGTGTTTTATCAAATGGCCTGCCCTCTCGAGCGACCGGCTCAATACAAGCGCGTCGGATCTCTCATCGTCGGTGAGATAGATGTTTCGCGAGCTAATAGCAAGGCCGTCAGGCTCGCGGATCGTCGGCATCATCTTTATCTCGACGCCCATATGTAGGTCTTCAGCCATCTTCTTTATGATTATCGCCTGCTGGGCATCCTTCTGGCCGAAGTACGCTATGTCCGGCCTAACAATCCCGAAAAGCTTCGCGACGACCGTAGCCACGCCTTTAAAATGGCCCGGCCGCGACGCCCCGCACAACGCCGAGGAGAGAGCTTCGACAGCGACATAGGTAGCATACCCGTGAGGGTACATATCTTTAACGGAAGGGTAAAAAAGTACGTCCACTCCGGCGGACCTTGCCAGTTCCTCATCGCGCTTAAAATCCCTGGGGTATTTATCAAAATCTTCCTTGGGGCCGAACTGGATGGGATTGACGAATATGCTCATCACCGCCGTATCGTCATGTTTTTTCGCTGCCCTTACGAGGCTAAGATGGCCCTCATGAAGATACCCCATAGTCGGAACAAATCCGATCGTCTTCGCTTCTTTCTTGAGCAACCTGGTAAACGTCGACATCCGGGAAACGCTATCGACTATCTTCATGATATCATGCCTTCCTTAGAATTACCGTATCAGCTGAAGCGGCAGGACGGGTCCTGCTGCAAGAGCTAGAAATTTTTCAGCCTCGATTCTACATGGACACAAGGCCAGGACCTTTCGCCTAATTTTGCTATCAAAGATATTTAAGCTTTATATTGTTATTCCGGTTATTTTTGTTACTGTCTATGCCATACTCTTAATAGTTTTTGGGTAGCTATAACCTTAGCAAAATTTATACGGCTCAAGGCCCGTGGCCTTGTGTTCATGTCGCCAGGAGCCGAAAAATTTCCTCGATTATTTTGATAAAATTTGCACTGACCTTACGCCAGTCTCTTCCCGATCCTCTCGACTGCTTCCTTGAGCCTATTCTTATCAACCGTAAGCGCGAACCTGACATACCCTTCGCCGTGCTCGCCGAAGCCGTTGCCCGGCGTCGCTACGATATCGCATTTTTCCAACAGCTCTTTGGAAAAGGCCGCGGACGTATACCTGTGCGGCACTTTAGCCCAAACGTAGAAAGTCGCTTTTGGTTTTTCCACTACCCACCCAAGCCCTTTAAGGCCGTTCACGAATATATCACGCCTCTCGGCGTAAACTTTCATAATTGATTTTATGTGACGGTCGTAATTTTCAAGCGCCGCTATACCGGCTTTTTGTATCGCGAAAAATACCCCTGAATCCACGTTTGACTTTACCCTGGCCAGCCCATCGATGAGCTCGCGGTTGCCGCAGGCAAATCCGAGCCTCCACCCCGTCATATTGAATGTCTTCGAATGAGAATGAAACTCTATCGCGACGTCCTTGGCGCCTTCGACTTCAAATATGCTCGGCGGCCTGTAATCGTCGAACGCGATTTCCGAATAGGCGGCGTCATGGCAGACTATTATATTATGTTTCTTCGCGAATTCTACAACGTCTTTAAAAAATTTCGTGTCGCATACCGCGGCGGTTGGGTTGTTGGGATAATTTATGAAGATCATCCTCACCTTATGGATGATGGCGTGGTTTATCGCTTTCAAATCCGGTAAAAAATGGTTTTTTTCGACAAGCGGCATGGATACAATCTCGCCGCCGGCGAGAAGCGTCCCTGACCTGTACGGCGGATAGCACGGATCCGGAACGAGGACAACGTCGCCGGGGTTCACAAAGGCGAGCGGCATATGCGCTATGCCCTCTTTAGAACCGATCAAGGGATGTATCTCACTATCCGCGGCGAGCTCTACGGCAAAACGCTTCTTGAACCACTTCGAGCATGCCGTTCTGAATTCCGGCAGGCCCTGGTCAAGCGGATACCTATGGGTGGACGGGTCGCGCATCGCCCTATTCATCGCGTCGATCACAAAATTCGGCGTAGGGATATCGGGATCGCCAACGCCCAGATCTATGATGTTCCGGCCTTCTTCGCGCGCCTTCTTCTTCGCCTTATCAAGCTCCACGAACAGATACGGCGGCAGCCTCTTCAACCGCTCCGACTTTTCAATCCTGATCATATCGCCCCTCATTTTTCGATACACCACCCAGAAATTTTTACGGATCCTGGCGCTCCGCTTGAAATTTTTTAAGCTCCGATTCTCTTATGGACGCAAGGCCAGGGCCCTTCGCCTAATTTTGCTATCATGCAATTTAAGGCTTATGTATTTATTCCGGTTTGTTTTGTTTCTGTCTATACGATGCTCTTAATAGTTTTAAGGTAGCGCAGCCTTAGCAAAATTCATACGGCTCAAGGCCCGTGGCCTTGTGTCCATGTAGCCAGAGGCTTAAAAAATTTCCTCAATTCTCTCCCCTGAAATTTTTCATCTCACGAGGGACAGATATCGACAAGATGAGCGTTGAATGGCCTTATGGCCATGGGGGTTGAGCCGTATAAATTTTGTTTACATTGCACTACCCTAAAATGTTTATGACCGCTGTATCCATAGCTGTAGTAAAGCTTAAAATAATAAAACCAAAAGGATGCATTCCTTGAAAACAAAATTAGGCGAAGCCCCCTGGCCATAAGGCCAAGAGAGGCATGCCGAAAAATTTCAAAGCCCCAGTACGTCCTTCATCGTAAATAGGCCATGCGGCCTGGTGACGGCAAACTTCGCGGCGGCGAGCGCGCCTTTCGCGAAGATGTCGCGGGTCTTTGCGCTGTGAGTAAGCTCGATCACGTCGAGAGAGCTTTCAAGCTTTATCGTGTGCTCGCCGACGATCTCGCCCTCGCGCACCGACGCTATCGGCACTGCGATATTACCCCTCGCCTCTCTCACAATCCTGGCCATCTCCTTAGCCGTTCCGGACGGCGCGTCTTTCTTTTCGACGTGATGCGCCTCAACTATATCAATAGCATACTCGGGGCCCAACGCCTTCACGGCATCGGCTATCATCTTAAACAGAAGATTTACGCCTATAGACATGTTCGGCGAAAACACTACCGGTATCTTCTTCGATGCCGCCTCTATGGCCTTGCACTGGTCTTGAGATAGCCCCGTCGTCCCTATTACGATGGCCTTCTTATACCCTTCACAAAGCGAAAGATGTTCCATGGTCGCCTCGGGAGTCGTAAATTCTATCAGGCAGTCACTAGCCGCTATAACAGGCTGCGCCTCATCGCCCGCATCAAACTGGCCGCTCAGTTGAAATCCGGCATCCTCTTTCGCAAGCTCTATAATCCGCGAACCCATCTTACCCTTTGAACCGCCAATGCAGATATTGATCATTGATAACTCCTTATTTTTAGCGTATAGCGGGTAGCGGATAGCGTTTAGTAAAACCTATTTCCTATCCGCTATACGCTAAACGCTATACGCTAGACTTGTTGCCTGACTTTGCCACCAGCCCATACTCCCGCATCGCCTTGACAAGCTTATCCCTATTCTCAGGCAGTATCTCACACAGAGGAAGCCGCATTTCCGGCCCACACATCTTCAAGAGCCCCATCGCCGTCTTCACCGGTATGGGATTTGTCTCTATGAACATCGCCTTGACAAGCCCAAGCATATTGTAATGCAGGCCTTGGGCTTTTTTGATATCACCTTCCGCGAATGCCGCGCACATTGCCGCGACGTCACGCGGGATTATATTCGCCACAACCGAAATAATACCTACCCCTCCTATCGCCATTACCGGAAGCGTAAGGGCATCGTCACCCGATATCAGCAAGAACTTTTTCGGGCAAAGCTTTTTTATCCTCGACATCTGCTCGAGCGAGCCGCTCGCCTCCTTCACTCCTGCAATATTCCTGATCCCGGCAAGTCTTGCGAATGTCTCCGGCTCTATATTCACCCCCGTACGCGAGGCGATATTGTAAAGTATTATCGGGATGTCAACCGCCTCGGCTATCGCCTTAAAATGCAGATACAGCCCTTGTTGCGTAGGCCGGTTATAATACGGGCTTACCTGAAGCGACGCATCCGCGCCGGCTTCTTTCGCGTGGTTAGTGAGCATTATAGCTTCTTCGGTCGAGTTAGAGCCGGTTCCCGCTATAACCGGTATCCGCCCCTTTGCGAACCGGATCACAAGCTCTATCACCAAATCATGTTCCGCATATGAAAGGGTCGCGGACTCGCCCGTCGTGCCGCAGGGGACGAGCGCTGAGGTGCCATTCTCCACATGAAAGTCTATGAGCCTCCGTAATCCCTTTTCATCTACCTTGCCGTTTTTAAATGGCGTGACCAGTGCGACCATCGAACCTTTAAACATACATTATCACTCCTCCATATACGATCTTTGAGCGCCCTTCCAGATAAACGTTCCTGAAGTTTCCTTCGGCCATTTCAAAATATATCTTTAGATTCTCTCCTCCCCGGGTCTCGACCGTTATTGGAGAAATCATCTTCTCCGCCTCCGCCGATATTATCGCGCTCGCCACGGCGCCGGTGCCGCAGGCAAGCGTCTCATCCTCAACGCCGCGCTCATAAGTCCTTATCCTTATCCTGTTCCTGCCAACGATCTTTACAAAATCCGCGTTAGTCCCTTCGGGCGCGAATTCTCCGTGATTACGGACGTGTGAGCCGAGGTTCTTAACGTCGATATTATCAAGATCGTCGGTAAAATGTATCACGTGGGGAACGCCTGTATTTACGAAGTTGAGTTTATACGGGCACTTGTCTATCATGAGGCAGAAATTCCACTTTATATCCTTGGGGTCAGTAAGCCTGACCCTTACAATCTCGCCCTTTACAACGGCATTCACAATCCCTGCGGCGGTATCGATCGTCATCTCCGGTTTCGCCATTCTTTTTTCAACGGCGTAAAGCGCCGCGCAACGCGATCCGTTCCCGCACATCCCCGCCTCGCTGCCGTCCGGATTGAATATGCGCATTTTAAAGTCCGCTCGTTTCGACCTCTCCAGAATAAGCAGCCCGTCTGCGCCGATCGCGCGTTTTCTCTCGCATAACTTTCTGGCAAGCGCCGATAAACCCTTGACGGCGCCTGACCTATTATCGATTATAATAAAGTCGTTTCCTGTTGCGACCGCTTTGGCAAACTCAAGTCTTTTACCTGCAGCCTTAAGGCCTTGCGACATCGTTGCCGTCACTTCAACACCTTTGGTATCGTTTCGCCGCGCACTAAATCTCCGTACCGCTCATGCCTCCTGACCACATAAAATTTATTGCCGATGACCATAACCTCTGATGGCCGCGGCCTTGAATTATAGTTGCTCGACATCGTAAAACCGTATGCGCCCGCGCCCATAACCGCCACAAGATCGCCATGTACCAGGCGCGGCAAGAATCTGTCCTTGCCGAGAAAATCGCCGCTCTCGCATATCGGGCCTACGACCTCTATCTTTTCGGCCGTCTCCGAGCTATTCCTGGGCACCTTCACAGGCACTATCTTGTGGTATGCCTCGTAAAGACTCGGCCTTATCAGCTCGCTCATTCCGCTATCCACGATTATAAACTTCTTTCTCGGCGTTATCTTCGTATATATGACCTTTGTAATTAACACGCCGCTGTTGCCGGAGATGAACCTGCCCGGTTCCAGTATAAGCTTCAATCCTGATCTCTTAAGAAGCGGCAGGATCTTCCTGGCAAAGCTCTTGGCGGTCTGCGGATTCTCTATGGAATATACTATGCCGAGGCCGCCGCCTATATTGAAATAGCTGATTTTGATATTACATTCCTTCAGAAACACAAGCACCTTCTTGATGGCCTTTTCAAAAGGCGACGCATCCAGAATCTGAGAGCCTATATGTATGTGAACACCCCCTATATTCACGTTGGGGTATTTCCATCCGGTATTAAATATTTTGTGCACAGTCTCAAAATCAAGGCCAAACTTAGTTTCACCCTTTCCTGTCGCGATATAGGCGTGCGTCCTTGGTATGACATCGGGATTGATCCTTATGGCGGCATTGACCTTCTTCTTAAGACGGAACGCGGCATTCTGGATCTCTTCCAGCTCTTCCTCGGATTCCACGTTAAAAAATAATATGCCGAACCGTATGGCGTCCTCTATCTCGTCACGCCTCTTACCCACACCGGCATATACTATTCTTTTCGGATCGCATCCCGCAAGGCGCGCCCTGTAGAGTTCGCCGCCCGATACGATGTCGAGCCCGGCGCCGTTCCTGATAAGGGCCCTCAGGACCGCAAGGTTCGAGTTCGATTTCACCGAAAAACATATAAGCGGCCTTATCGTTCTGAACGCGTTCTTTATCTTCCTGTAATGGTCTATGAGCGTCTTGTAGCTATAGAGATAGAAGGGGGTCCTGACCCTCTTTGCGATTTCAGCTATTTTTATATCCTCGCAGTATAGCTCGTTATTCTTAAACGCGAATTCGTGCATACGCTCCGTTCCAATTTTCGCAAGCCCTCTACGACATCGAATGGCCATGTGGCCAGGGGGCTTCGCCTAATTTTGTTATCGAGGAATGTGTCCTTTTAGTTTAGTTATCTTAAGCTTTACTACAGCTGTGGATATAACGGTCATAAGAGTTTTGGGGTGGCGCATGGTAAACAAAATTTATACGGCTCAACCCCCTGGCCACATGGCCATTCGAAAACTATATTACATCTACGAAAATTTCCATTTCGCTCAACCGATCTATCTCCTGACCGACTTCCTGGATTCCACCGAGACCCTCGGATTGAACAGTTTGATCACGTCTTTCCGCACCAGCTTGTCTGAAAATTTCTTCAGTTCACTGTCCATCATCGTCTTTATCAGGATTGAATTGTCAACAGAATATTTGACGAGCTTCCCTATGATAGTGTGGGCTGTCTTAAACGGCGCCCCTTTATCGACCAGATGATAGACAAGATCCGTCGCGTACAGCGATTCGTCGTCCAGCGCCTCCTCGAGATTGGCCTTGTTGAACTTAATAGTCTTGACTAATCTATTCAATATATTAATCTCGATCAACGCTATTTCCAATGAATTGAACAACGGTTCTTTATCAAGCTGCATATCCCGGTTGTACGCAAGCGGGAGGCCTTTCATCATGGTGAGAACGCTCACCAGGTTGCCGCACATCCTGCCTGCGTATCCTCTTACAATTTCGAGCGTATCCGCGTTCTTCTTCTGCGGCATAAGGCTTGAGCCCGTGCAGAATGCGTCATCTATTTCTACGAACCCGAATTCTTTGGTCGACCAGATGATCATATCTTCGGAAAATCTCGACAGGTGCATCCCGAGTATTGACAACGCGCTTAAGATATCTATGACGAAATCCCTGTCGCTTACCGCATCGAGGGAATTCCTGGCCGGCTGTATCTCAAACTGACCGGTAATCTTCTTCATCTCTCTGCATCCGGAAGCTTTGACTATATAAGAGGCCGCGCCTATAGGCGTCCCTGCCATGGCACCGGCGCCCATGGTTAGCTTGATACCGCCCGCTATGGCCCACAGCCTGTCATAATCCCTCTTAAGCATCTCGCTGTACGATGCGAGGTAGTCGGCAAGATAAACCGGTTGGGCATGCTGCATATGCGTGAAACCGGGGATTATAAGGCCGCCGTTCTTTTCGGCCAGCTGGCCGAGCGCCATTTCAAGCTCGGAGATATACGCCGTCAATTTCAAAAGCTCTGTCTTTGAGTATAATTTCGTCGCGAAGACAACCTGGTCGTTTCTCGATCTTGCCGTATGCAGCTTAAGCGCCAGGCCGCCTATTCTCTTATAAAGCTTATTCTGGATATCGGTATGTATGTCTTCGGAAGAGTCGTCCGGCTTAAATTTTCCGTCAATGACCTGCGCATGTAAATACTTCAAGCCGTTATGCAATCTTGCCGCTTCACCCGCTGTCAGATAGCCCGCCTTCCTCAGTATTTCAACATGAACCATAGAGCCAACAAGGTCGTAAGCGGCAAGCTTAAAGTCATAGTGTATGGATTTGGTAAACTCCTCCACCAAGGGGTCTGTCTTTTTATCGAATCTGCCCCCCCAAAGTTTATTAGCCATTTTATACAACCCCTTCTTGTCCCTTATACAATCCCTTATACAATCCCTTATACGGCAATCCCCATATCTCGATGAAACCCTTGGCGAGCGAATGGTCAAAGATGTCGCCCTTCTCATATGTCGCGAGCTCTTTCTTATAAAGCGAGTTTGGAGATTTTCTGCCGACTACCACGCAATTACCCTTGTGCAGCTTCAGCCTCACGACGCCTGATACGCGCTTCTGGGTATCGTCGATGAATCTGTCGAGCGCCTCTTTCAGCGGCGTGTACCATAGCCCATAATAGATAAGCTCCGCGTATTTGGCCGCCACGAGATCCTTGAAATGAAGCGTCTCCCTGTCGAGGACAAGGCTCTCCAGGGCCTTATGGGCGATATAAAGCGGCCACCCTGCCGGCGCTTCGTAGATCTCTCTCGATTTTATTCCGACGAGCCGATTTTCAATCATGTCGCTTCTCCCGACCCCGGCGTCACCGGCTATTTTAGCAAGCTTCGATATCAGGCTTACACAGCCGGCGGCGCGGCCGTTCAACCCAACGGGGATACCGCTCTTAAACTCCACCTCCGCATAGGAGGCCTGCGCCTTTGCCTTATCTATCCCTTTAGTAAGTTGATATATTTCTTCGTCAGGCTCGTAATAAGGGTCTTCCAGCTTCCCGCTTTCAATCGATACCCCCCAAAGATTAACGTCGATCGAGTACGGCTTCTTCTTTGTTGTATCGACGGGGATATTATTTTTCTTCGCGTACTCCATTTCTTCGCTTCTGGTCTTAAGCTCCCACTCTCTCGCGGGAGCCAGTATCTGCAGGTTCGGGTTTAATGCCCTTATCGTAACCTCAAATCTGACCTGGTCATTGCCCTTGCCTGTGCAGCCGTGCGCCACAAAAGCGGCATTTTCGCGCCTGGCCGTCTTCACAAGGCCTTTCGCTATTATCGGCCTTGAAAGGGCTGTGGCGAGAAGGTATCCGCTTTCATAAATCGCGTTTGCCTTTAGTGATTTAAACACAAAGTCTTTTACAAATTCGTTCTTCAGGTCTTCTACAATAACTTTCGCGGCACCGGTCTTGATAGCCCTCTTCTTATACGTGTCGAAGTCCGCCTCCTGGCCAAGGTCAGCCATATACGCGATAACCTCATAACCTTTTTTTGACAGCCACTTTATGATGACCGATGTGTCCAGCCCGCCGGAATATGCAAGGACTGCTTTCTTATTCATCGCTCCCCTCACTTTAAAAGTTTTAATAATACCGCTTTTTCAACATGCATCCTGTTTTCGGCCTGATCGTAGACGATGGAATCTTTAGAATCTATGACCGAGCCTGTTATCTCTTCGCCTCTGTGCGCGGGAAGGCAATGCATGATAAGACAGCCTCCCCGAGTCACCTTCATAAGGCCGCCGTTTATCTGAAAATCTCTAAATTGTTTCTTCCTCTTTTCGGCCTCCTTCTCCTGGCCCATGCTCACCCATACGTCCGTATAGATTATATCCGCATCCATGGCCGCTTTCTTCGGAGAATTGGATAACTCTAATTTCGACCCTGAGGCCTTCGCGAATGATTTTGCCAATCTCACAATATCTTTCGCCGGCTCATAACCTTTGGGCGTGGCGATCTTCATGTCCAGGCCTACTTTGGCGGCCGCGCACATGAGCGAATTCAGGACGTTATTGCCATCGCCTACATATGAAAGAGTAACGCCCTTGAAGGTCCCGAGCTTTTCCTTTACGGTGAATATATCGCTCATCGCCTGGCACGGATGGGCGTAGTCGCTCAACCCGTTAATAACGGGTATTGTCGCGTATCCGGCAAGCTCTTCCATGTCGGCGTGCTCTTTAGTTCTTGCCACAATGCCGTCAAGGTAACGCGAAAGGACGCACGCCACATCCTTGACGGACTCCCTTACACCCATATCTATCTCGCCGGGGCCAAGGTACATCGCGTGCCCGCCAAGCTGTTCCATGCCTATCTCGAAAGAAACCCTGGTCCTGTTTGACGGCTTCTGGAATATCAGGCCTATGGACTTGCCTCTTAAGCGACCGGAATACGCGGCCCTGTCCTGTTTGACCTTCTTCGCAAGGTCGAGTATTTCCAGGATATCGCCCGCGTCAAGATCTTTTATCGTTATAATATCTTTCTTCATGGTTCGACTCCGCTCACCATGACCCTGAGTTTATCGAAGGGTCACCTTAAGCGCCTTCGTTCTTTCCGAAAACTTTATCGAGAATCGCGATCGCTGTATCTATCTCTTTTTTCGTCACGGTAAGCGGGGGCATAATTCTCAATACCGTATCCTGTGTGCAATTTATCAGAAGCCCTTCTTCCATGCATTCTTTGTAAATCGCCTCGCCCTTTATCGAAAGCTCAACGCCTATTATAAGCCCTAAATTCCTTACCTCTTTCACAAAATAGTGTTTCTCTCTTAACGCTTCCAGCTTGGTCTTAAGATAGGCGGCCATTTTATTGGCATTCTCCAGAAGCTTCTCTTTCTTTATCGCGTCGAATACGGCAAGAGCGGCAGCCGAAACTATGGGAGAGCCCCCGAATGTCGATGCGTGCGTGCCCGGCGTAAGCACTGCCTGAAATTTTTCCCTCGCGACACAAGCGCCTATAGGCAGCCCGCCGCCGAGGGCCTTGGCAAGCGTCATCACATCCGGCCGGATGCCGTAATTTTGAAAAGCGAACATCCTGCCGGAGCGGCCCATCCCGGTCTGGACCTCATCAAATATAAGCACTATGTCTTTTTCATCACAAAGCGCCCTTAATCCTTTAAGATATCCGGGGCTCGCTATATTAATTCCGCCCTCGCACTGCACCGGCTCAAGCATGATGGCTATAGTCTTATCGGTGATCGCCTTTTCTACCGCCTCTATGTCATTAAACGGAACGTGAACGAATCCTTGAGGAAGCGGCTCAAATCCCATCTTCACCTTTTCCTGGCCCGTCGCCGTTATCATGCCTAAGGTCCTTCCGTGGAAGGACTTCAGGCATGTTATGGTTTCGAATCTGCCCTTCTCGTGGCCGTATTTTCTCGCAAGCTTAAGCGCCGCTTCATTTGCCTCCGCCCCGGAATTGGCAAAGAAGACTTTGCCCGGGAAGGAATTATTTATTATAGTTTCGGCCAGCTTCCCCTGAAGCCGGCTGTAATAATTATTCGAGACATGCAGGAGCTTCTTTGCCTGTTTTTTTATTGCCGCGGCCACTTCCGGATGGCAATGGCCGATGCCGGAGACGGCCCATCCCGGAAAGAAATCCAGATAAACTTTGCCCTCGATATCCCAAACCCTCGCGCCTTTTGCCTTCTCTATGCATAAAGGCACCCTTTTATAAGTGTCCATGATGTACTTGTCATACATCGACACGACCCTGCCTGTATTCATTTGGCTATTCCTCACTTCACGATCTCCGTCCCGACACCTCTATCGGTAAATATCTCTAAAAGAAGCGCGTGCGGGATGCCCGCATCGAGTATATGCGCTTTTTTCACCCCGCCTTTTATGGCCTTCATGCACGAGAGGGCCTTAGGGATCATTCCCGCGTCTATTATCTTCATCTTGATAAGTTTTTGCACCTCGGATACCGTTAACGTATTGCACAAAGTCTTCGGGTCAGACTTATCCTTCAGTATGCCGCGGACATTCGTAAGAAGCGCAAACTTCTCCGCCTTTAGCGCTATCGCTATCCCGCTTGCCACATCGTCCGCATTAACATTATACGTATTTCCATCCCGTCCCACGCCGAGCGGATATATGACCGGGATCATGCCGTCTTTGATAAGTCTTTTCACAACCGTTGTATCAACGGATGTCACCTCGCCCACAAACCCAAGGTCAGGGCCAAGCTTAAGTTTCTTCACCTTTATCAGCTTATTATCTCTGCCGCTTAACCCAAACGCCTTAGCGCCCATTGCCCGCATCGCATGCACAATCTTTCTGTTTATCGTATGAAGCGCCTTATCAAGTATCTCTACAGTACGGCTGTCTGTAACTCTTCTGCCTTGGATAAACATCGGTTCAAGCCCCGCCTTTTTCATCCGCTTTGATATGAGCGGGCCGCCGCCGTGAATGAGTATCGGCCGCATACCGGCATAGTTCATGAATATGATATCCTCAAGGATGCCATTCTCTATGCCTTTTTCGTCAACCGCGGCGCCCCCATATTTTATCACTATGACCTTCCCGGCAAACTTCTTTATATGGGGAAGCGCTTCAATAAGGACTTCGCTTTTTCTTATCGCATTTTTCATCTAACTCGAATACTCCGAGTTTATCGCAACATACTCTTTGGAAAAATCGCAGGTCCACGCGACAGCTCTTGAGCTGCCGCTCTTTAAATCAACTTTTATTTTTATCTCTTTCTCTTTAAAATGTTTCGCGGCTTTATCTTTGTCAAAATCCGGCGAAATCGCGCCGTCGGACAGCGCCTTTACACCGCCAAGATACACATCCACCCTGTCCGGTTCGAAATCGATCCCGCTTGCGCCGCAGGCGGCAACTATCCTGCCCCAGTTAGGGTCCTGGCCGTAGACACAGCACTTCAAGAGGTTGGAAGTCGATATCTTCCTGGCCGCTGTCCTGGCATCTTTTACATTCTTCGCGCCGCATACTTCTATCTCCACAAATTTGGTAGCGCCCTCGCCGTCGCGCACAATCATCCCGGCGAGCTCACGCGTAAGGAATCTTAAGGCCTCGCTGAATTTTTTATAACCGCCATTCCTGGCGCTGATACGCCTGTTTCCGGCTAAACCATTTGCCAGTATGAAACAGGAATCATTTGTGCTCATATCGCCATCCACCGATATCATGTTGAAAGAACCGGCGACCGCTTCCGCGAGCGCCTGGCCCAGCATCTTCTTGGATACGACAGCATCGGTCGCGATAAAGCATAGCATAGTGGCATGTTTTTCAACCATCATCTCGGGATATATCATTCCAACGCCTTTGCACGAGCCGCCTATCGTTACGACCGCGCCTGCAAGATATATCTTTACCGCCAATTCCTTCTTTACGGTATCGGTCGTAAGTATCGATTCTGAAAAGGCCGGGCCGCTTCGTGCGGAAAGGCCGTTTACAAGAAGCGGCATGGCGCTCGCGATCTTCCCAATAGGAAGGGCCCTTCCTATAATTCCGGTCGAGGAGGTCAGGACCTCTCTATTATCAAGCCCCAGAGCCTTCGCCGCGTATTCC
>JAUYDB010000046.1 GCA_030691985.1 Candidatus Omnitrophota bacterium
CTGCCGAAGCTGCGGAGAAATTCTAATTTACGAATCACATGAAACCGAAGATCGCCGCAGTTATTCAAAGGGACACCCTGCAAGAGGAGATAAGATTCTAGACTGTCCCCGAAAGGATCTATGCTGTTTCGGAATAGGGTAGCATCGGAAAACGAGGGAGGTGTTCTATGGAAAGAAAAAATGTTGTTACGCTGAAAGGCAGTCCTGTGACATTGGTTGGGAACGAGGTCAAGGTAGGGCAAGAAGCGCTGAATTTTAAGGTAACGGATCATAACATGGCCAATAAGACCCTTGATGATTTCAATGACAAAATAAAACTTATCGCGTCGGTCCCCTCTCTCGATACCCCGGTATGTGACTCCGAAATAAAACGATTTAACGATGAGGCATCCAAACTATCGAAAGATCTCGTCATAATATTTATCAGTATGGATCTTCCGTTTGCCCAGAAGAGATTTTGCCAGGAATTTGATATAGATAAAGTAAAGACATTATCCGATCATAGGGGGGCGGACTTCGGAACGAGTTATGGCGTGCTGATAAAGGAGATGAGGCTGTTGTCTAGAGCGATATTCATATTAGACAAAACAGATACGAAAAAGTACGATCAATATGTCAAAGAACTAGGTATGCCGCCTGACTATAATGCGGCCTTGACCGTGTTAAAGGAAGTTATATCTACCGGCTAGTAAAATTGGAGAAATGGTGGGGTCGGGGGACACAATGCTTGGAAAATCGGGGGACACAATACCTATTTCCTTGAGACTTTGTGCGGGGAAATAGGCATTGTGTCCCCTTATTTCCCAGCGCCCTTTTAAAAATATGCTGAAGCATTACACCGCAAAGAGATTAGGCGAAGGTAAAAATTATCCGCTTGGCGCGTCATTGCAGAAAGACGGCGTGAATTTCGCCGTATATTCAAAACACGCGGAAGCGGTTTACCTTCTTCTATTCGACAAACCCGGCGGTAAACCTGCGGATATTATCGAGATAACGCACAAGGCCAAATATGTGTGGTATGCCTTTGTTTATGGCCTGAAAGCCGGCCAGCTTTACGGTTTTAAAGCGCGAGGGCCTTATGCCCCGGAGATCGGCCTCAGATTTAACGAGAATAAATTCCTGATAGATCCTTGCTCAAAAGCGGTGACCGGCAAGATCGTTAACAAAGACGGCCTTCTTTTTTCCTATGACCCGGATTCCCCGCTAAAGGACCTTTCCTTTGACGGCCGCGATTCTACAGGCATAATGCCGAAGTCGATCGTGATCGACGATGATTTTGATTGGCAGGGAGACAGGCCTCCCGGCATTCCCCCTGAGGAGTCGGTCATATATGAGACACACCTGAAAGGATTTACCGCCCACCCTTCATCGCGTGTCAAAAAACCGGGCACCTATCAGGGATTCATCGAAAAGATGCCTTACCTGATGGATCTTGGGGTAACCGCCGTAGAATTCCTGCCGCTTCAGGAATTTTACACCGAAGATTTTCTTCGCGGGAAAGGGCTCGCGAATTACTGGGGATACAACACAGTCGGATTCTTCGCTCCGGAATCCTCGTATTCCGCGGACCCTTCCGCCGGCGCGCAGGTGAGAGAGTTTAAGACGCTCGTCAGAGAGCTGCATAAGCGCGGGATTGAAGTGATAATGGATGTGGTCTATAACCACAGCGGCGAAGGTAATGAGATGGGCCCCACCGTATGTTTCAGGGGCATCGACAACCCCTCCTACTACTGCCTTAAAGGGCCTGATCCCGAGCCCGGCCGTTTCTACTACAACTATTCCGGCTGCGGTAACTGCATGAACGCGTCGGATCCGGGCGCGATAAGGTTTATCCTGGATTCGCTGCGGTACTGGGCGGAGGTGATGCATGTCGACGGTTTCAGGTTTGACCTGGCGTCCATACTGGGCAGGAAAGAAGGCGAGTTCAGCGGGTCATCATCTTTTTTCAGCGCAATTACGCAGGATCCGGTCCTTAACAGGATCAAGCTTATAGCGGAACCGTGGGATCTCGAAACATATCAGGCCGGATCCTTCCCCGTGGACTGGTCGGAGTGGAACGGCAAATTCAGGGATACCGTCAGGAAATTTGTAAAAGGGGACATCGGCCAGATCGGCGACCTGAGATACAGGTTAACCGGCTCCCCCGATATATACGGCGAGGACGGAAGGACGATATTCAACAGCATAAATTTTGTCACATGCCACGATGGTTTCACGCTGAACGACCTGGTATCGTACAGTGTTAAACATAACGAGGATAATCCGGAGAATAATAATGACGGGACGAACGATAATAGCTCGTGGAATTGCGGCGTGGAAGGCCCGACAGATGACCCGGTTATCATGAAGTTAAGGCGGCAGCTCGCGAAAAACTATATCTGCCATCTCTTCTTATCGTACGGCACCCCCATGATGGCCGGCGGGGACGAATTTTTAAGAACGCAGGGCGGAAACAATAATGCGTATTGCCAGGATAACGGGATAAGCTGGTTTGACTGGAACCTCGCGGATAGCAATTCCGATTTCCTGAATTTTTGCAGGCAGATGATAGCCCTGGTCAAAAAGCACAAAGGCCTGCGGATGCGGAAATACCATGCCGGCTATCTCTCTCCGGCATTAACCGCTATCCACTACAGATGGTTTGGCAAAGATCTCAATGAACCGGCCTGGGATGATCCGGCGGAAAAAACATTGGCGCTATACCGCAGTATTAAAGAAAAGAACGGTAGAGGCCATGATTTTTTTGCCATATTCAACGCCGATCCGTTTCTTCAATATGTAAGGCTTCCACCCTTACCGGATAAGAAGAGATGGCATCGTAAGATTGACACAAGCCTGGATCCCGGCATGGACTTTATGGAGCGGGATAAGGAAGCGCCTATCGATCCCGAGGGATTTTATATCGTCAACCCGCGGAGCACGGTCCTTCTCGCGGGGCTTTAAGGTATTAATAAAATACGGGGAAATCGGGGGACGCAATTACTTATGTCCAGATTAGAGCTTAATGCCCGACGGTGATTACATTTTGAGATTCGATTTCGCAAATCGTCATTGCGAGGGCGAAGCCCGAAGCAATCTCGCTTTTAAAGAGATTGCTTCGTCGGGCTAAAGCCCTCCTCGCAATGACGGCTTTTTGCTTCGCGTATTAGTTACCGTAATTTGGACAGCAATGGGACACAATACCTATTTTCTATATTTTATACAGAAGAAAATAGGTATTGTATCCCACGATTTCCCAGGTATTATGTCCCCAATTTCCTCTATTGATATAAATCAGGAGGCAATATGCCGATAGTGAAAAATAAGGCGCGGGACAGCTGGGTCACGATGAACGCAGATATGACCGGGAAG
>JAUYDB010000063.1 GCA_030691985.1 Candidatus Omnitrophota bacterium
GGGAATGTCCTGAGGATGGATGTGTCTATGTAACCTGATGAGCCTTCTATGGCCACTAATCTTAAATCATAATTGGTGACTAACGAGTCAAGGATGGATACTATGGACTCCTGCGCCCCTAAGGATGAGTGGGCGTCCTGGATATTAATGATCGTCGTCTGTCGTTCGTCGTTCGTCGTTCGTTGAACAGCATTGTAGACCTCTTTTGTTACAGCGATGTCTTTGGGAAGGGCTATGCTGTGGTCTGTGGTCTGTGGTCTATGGTCTATGGTCTTTTGGGCCTGACCCCATGCAGGGGTGCCGCCCTGGGCAAATACCAGGTCCTGGTTTATGAAGGTGATTATAAGAATTAGAGCTACGGCCCGTATCCATTTTTTATTACGCGGGCTTTGCCAGTCCATAATTAAAAAGGGGTCTGACCCCTCTTTTGAAACTTTTTTAGCAAGAGGGGTCAGACCCCATGCTTCGGATGAGGCAGAATCTTTTTTGCTACGCCATGGTATCATTTTCGGAGATTACCATTCTTTGTTGGTAACTGCTTGGAAACTGCGTAGAACTTTTCTTGCCAGCTTAATTTATATATGAAATAACTTTTAGTTTACTCATCTCAACCAGGTTGTTAAATCTAACTTTTTAGGCTATCTACATATATATTATATCATATCACTGAACCTTGTCAATAGAGTAAATCACACTTTTTTATATTTTAATCAAGACTTAACTCTTTGTAAATCAGCAAGTTATAAATTGCAAAAATTTATTCAGCTAACAACATTTTGTACTATGCGGCGGTGCGGATGATTTCCATTGCTTGTCTGTATGTTTCGACCTCTTTGCCGTAATCGATCGGCAGGGTCTTTGGCAGATATGTAAATACGCCTCGTATCTTCTCATTCCTTGAAACGCCGGGCGGTAATTTCGCGTCGCCTGCGATTACCATGCTAAGGAGTGCCTGGTATGAATTCATTGAGGCGACGACCTCTATGCCGTTCATCATGACGCGCTGTACCGCCAGGAATAAACCGGGGACGGATGCCGTCTCGGGCGCCGGAGGCTCAAGCTCGCCCTCAGCCGCCCTGACACCGATATTTGCCGCATCGACCTTCGCGGCCGCGGCAAGCCCTGCCACAAGCCCTTCGTAGCCCTTTCCTGTGTAGTCGTTCTTATTAACGAAAGTGATTTCGGCGATAACGCGCGCATACCCGCAGGCAACGAGATAGCTCCGTGCCTCATCCTCTGTCTTGAAGAGTTCGCCGTATATAAAGAGGTTCTTTATGCCTTGCTTGGATGCGTCCGCCATATTGTCGACGGTGTAGGGATCGTAGAGCGCGGTCCTCTCTGTCGTCGCGATCGCGATCTGACGGCCCTGGAGCGCTGTCCTATCGACAACTACCGGCGCGTTATAGGCAGGTCTCGTCTCTTCTTTTCGCGCGGCGGCCAACTCCTGAAGCCTGCGCATCTTTAGGATAACATGATCGCCCTGCGGCGAGCTGCGCGAGCGATCTCTGAATAATGCAATGGCTTTATCAAAATCGAAAGGCTCTATTTCAGGAAGTATCGCCCGTATGGAGCGGCTGATCTCGTTTCGCGTCTCGCTGCTTATCACATTCGCCGTAAGCATAAAGGAATATTGCCGCGAGAGCCCGGCGGCATCCAGATCCGCTTTCAAGCGTTCGTCGATTTTAACACTCGGGTCCACAAGTATGGCGTTACGCCCCGATACTATAGCGGCTTCGCCGAATGTTTCGATTTCGCCGTCTTTAACTCTCACGACTTCCGCCCCGGGCCTTAAAATAGCCTTCATCGCGTCGACTCTCCGCGCATCATCCGCCTCGACGCCGCTTTCTCTTATTCCAACGATAATTTCCGGCAGAGGGAAATCGGGGGTCGCTGGGAAATCGGGGGTCGCTGGGAACTCGGGGGTCGCTGGGAAATCGGGGGACACAGCGGGGAAATCAGGGGACACAATACCTATTTCCTTGGGATTTTGTGCAGGGAAATAGGTTTTGTGTCCCCTGATTTCCTTCTTGTATCCCCCGATTTCCAGCGGCCATGCTTCAGCTAAGGCGACTTCGGCGGCGCTTTTATCAATAACGAAATCTGTTTTTTGGCGGGTATCCGCAATAATACCTCTCAGTATTGCCGTCGGACTTTCATATTTCATGTCGTGATACGCGCCCTTTGCCAGCTTTTGCAGCTCCGGAAAAGTATCGTCTTTTTTATTTGCGATGCGTTTCAGGAAGCCTTTCGCGTACTCATTATCGGCGCACGTTTGATTAAAGAAACCTATAATCCCGCGCCTAAGGTTAGCGACACGGCCCTCCTCGCCATAGCGGCCTTCGCGCTCCGGATTGGTATATGCGTTTATCAGCATGTCGGTAACCGGGTCCGGTTCAATGCTTCTACGCTCCGGAGCCATGCGCTTAGCGCGTTCATAATAATCTCTCGCGGCCCGCGAGAAAGGCCCGTAATACCCGGCGGCGTCAAGGATCCGGCCGAGGGCCTCGCAAGCTGCCTGACTGACGTAATCTTTGCTATCTTTCGACGCGTAGATTAGATCCGGCACTGCGCATGGGCCGATGGCGATGAGCGCCTTTTTTGCGGCTTTTCGAACCGCGGCGTAACCGTCTCGCAGCTTCATTATTAGGACGGGAGACGCGGCCGCTGCTGCCGGGCCAAGTTTACCGAGAGCTTCTGCCGCCTCTGCGCGACGAACGGCGTTTGAGTCTGATAACATAGCAATGAGGTGGGCGGCCTGGGGCGATTCAGTTGAATCCTTGAAAACGTTAAAACCTGCTGTTAAACCATCGATAAATTCGATAAGCATTCGCGGGTTCGTAATACTTCGTAACCTTTGTTCCGCGGCTTCGCGAATTGAAGAATCGCCCGTCTTGATATCGGTTATAAGCTTTTCGATCTCCTCCCCCGCCGGGAAGGATTTGGCGCCGCTTCCGCCTTTCGGCCGTTTTCGCGCCTTCTGGATGGAGGATGATAACTGATTGGCCAGTTTCCTTGCCCTGGCGGACAATTCATCCGCCTTGAGGCTTTCCGCTTCAACTAATATGCGCTGGATTTCCTTCAAAGCGCTGCGGCGGTTGCGGCGGAGCATCCCTATTGTCGGGATATCGAAGCGTTCCAATTCGCTAAGCCTGACTCCAAGATCTACTATGGCAAACTCCCTCTCGGATAAGCTCTTTACGCCGAGCAGGCTTGCCGGGGTCATGCCAAAAGCGGAAGCAATCCTCTTTATGTGCTCGAGAGACGGGAAACGAGCCCCTTCTTTATATTTACGAAGGTTGCCCGCGCTAATTTGCATTTTTGCCGTTGTTACTTTTTTCTTAAACATCAGGATCTCTATCTTAAGCCCAAGCAGTTTTCTTTGGTCGGAGTCGTAGGCATCGATTGTCGGTGTCTTCATCAAGGTATCTTCCTCTATGCCCGACATGACAAAAGATAGGTCATATCCGAATCCTTCGGCTATCTTTCTTATCCCTCCGAAGGAAGGCAAGGAAGCCCCGTCCAGCCACTTTGATATAGCACTTGGTTTAAAACGAATCTTCCTGGCTACTTTTCTAAGGTCAATATTGCCTTTGTCATCCTTCGGGGCCTCATCTTTGTATGCGGCCGCTTTAAAACAATCCACGGGATTCCACTGGCCCATGACCCATCTCGATATGGCTTCTTCAGCCGGAAGATGGAGATTTCCCTGTAAGACCTTCATGCGCCGCGCTTCTCTTCTTCCGGCCTTTTTTTGGTTCTCTCCCTGGCGTTTTTCGGCTTCGCTAATCAAATTTCTGGCTTCTCCCAATGGTATGAACGGCCTTTTAGGCGCCGGCGGCGCCTCCGGATGAAATTCCCCGAAACCATGCGCCCTTCTTAATGACACGTATTCATCCGAATATAAATCGCAGACCTCCGGCCTGGGTATTCTTTTTAACTCCCTCTGCTTCTCAACCTCACGCCATGCCTCCATATAATACAGCCTGTTATTATCGGCTTCGCCCATGCTCTCACCGATGAGGCGATAATTTGTACCAAGAAACTCCATTAAAACTTTTTCGTCGACCCTCTTCGCCATGAAGGACCAATAGTAAAGCATGGCGGTTATGTTTATAGACCTGCGCCTTTCGCCGCGCCGGTACTGCGCCTGTCTTGCTTCAAGCCCCGGCCCTACGCGCGAGCGTATCTGGTGTATGGCTATAGAGTAGACGATGCTCGTTACGAGGTACGACCACTTTGGAACCACAGCGTTGCCGGGATTGAGGTCATCGCGCATGGCTTCGGTAAGTATTATTCTGTTGTAGCGGTTCTTCAGAAGATAGGCTATCATGCTGACGAAGGCCGTATTTGCCGCTATGTATCTTTTGCCGTCGGGGGATTCAAGTATTCTTACGGTTACCATAGGGTTTACATCGAGCGGCTCCACCTCAAACTCCAGCTTAGCCCCTTCTTCTTTTATAATCTTATTGAATATATTCTCTATGCCTTCAAACCATTCCACATCTTCTTCACTGCCGTACCCTTTAAGGGCCCTATTGTAGAATTTTCCGCCCCTGAGGCAGGATTCGTCATTTACGACAGGTATCGTGCGATTCCGCCCGAATTCATCAAAATTTATCGACTCCTCATTATCCCTTATCGTTGTGGAAGATGCCGGGATACCTTCTCCGGCCGGGAAGGACTTGTCGCGGGAATCGGAGGACGCAGGGAAATCGGGGGATACTTCCGGCGGCCTCTTCCCGCGGGTCAGAACTGCTTTGGCGCGGCGCATCGCCTCGTCCGCGTCCGGTCCGCCGGTTTCGATCATTACCCTGCCGCCCTGTCTGACACCAAGCAGGATAAGGGCAATTATTGACATATCGCCGGGCGCGCCGCTCCACACATCTCCCCGGTCGAAGTTTGTAATGCGGATCTTGCAGTCAAGCCCTTGAAGCGCCTCTATAACGGAATTGGCCATCCTGGCATGCAACCCTCCGCTATCTTCCATCTTATCCGAAAATTCCGTAACAATGACATCTTCGGCTTTCACCGTATACTCAGCCTGTTGCGCGCCCTCTCCCTCGTCGGCCGCCGTGATGGACTTGTCAAAGGTAGCTGGCGCTTCTTTTGATTCTTTTGAAAAAGTTTCAGAAAGAGGG
>JAUYDB010000076.1 GCA_030691985.1 Candidatus Omnitrophota bacterium
AATTTCCAGTCAATGCTTATCGGGATCGAACCGTGTTGAAATACGGCGCGGCTCTTTCTTTTCTGGGCGTTACCGCCGATCTTTTTGCTATTGATAATAATATCGTATTTTTCACGCGAGGCGCTGCACAACTCATGCGGCGCGCATCTATTTTTAAAATCCTCCGCCTCAAGCGCGAAAGAAGCTTCCAGGCCCAGGGACTTATAAAAAGATATGAGAAAAGCGCAAATCTTCCGGTAGGAAACAAGGACGTTATCCGGCTCGCCTATATCGCCTTTACCGCAAACGATGCTATAGGTTATCTCATCATCATGAAAAAGGACGCCGCCGCCGGTCATCCTCTTTGCGATCTGAATGTTATCGGCGCCGCATTTAGCCATATCAATTTTACTTTCAGGTGACTGCGAGACACCGTATGTAAACGAGGGGGCACTCCATCCATACACACGAAATACCGGAATTCCTTCGATCATATATCGGTGAAAGATCTTTTCATCGAGCGCCATATTGTACGCGGCACTGCCGGGATGTGAACGGATAAGCCTGAATGTCTTCATGGCAATTTTTATCAGGGCCGCCAACGCAGATTCGGTTCGCGGGCGGCTTTCGTTTCATCAAGCCGTTTTACGGGCATGGTAAGCGGGGCCAGGTGAAGCGCATCGGGATTCGTTTGAGACAGCCTGGCGGCTTCTATCATAGCATCAATGAAGGAGTCTATCGTCTCCTTGCTCTCGGTTTCTGTCGGTTCAATCATCATCGCCTCTTTTACGATCATCGGAAAATATATAGTCATCGGATGAAAAGATTTATCAATAAGATATTTAGCGATATCCAGGGCGTGCACTCCATTCTCCATCTGGCGGCTCGCGGATATGACGCACTCATGCATGCAGATCTTATCGTAAGGCGCCTCATAATATCCTTTTAGGCGCGCGAGACAATAGTTGGCGCTAAGAACGGCGTTTTCGCTTGATTCTATGAGCCCTGACCTGCCCAGCGCCAGTATGTAGGCATATGCTTTCAGAATGACCGCAAAATTTCCGTAGAAAGGCGCTATGTAACCGATGGATTTATGTTTATGATAATCGAGAGAAAATGTTCCATCGGCGCGGCGCATGACCCGCGGCACAGGAAGATAATCCACTAACTTTCCCGATACCCCGACCGGGCCGGCTCCAGGACCGCCTCCACCGTGAGGAGTTGCGAAGGTCTTATGCAGATTAAGATGTACAACATCAAAACCGATATCTCCGGGGCGGCATAACCCGAGAATCGCGTTAAGGTTCGCCCCGTCGTAATACATTAATGCGCCGCGGGAGTGCGCCAGGTCCGCTATCTCTTTTATTTTAGGATTAAAAAGTCCCAATGTATCCGGACAAGTGAGCATCACCGCCGCCGTCTGGTCGCTTAGTGCTTTTTTATATGCCGCCATATCCAGGTAACCGAATTTATCAGTCGGTATGACGACTACCTCATATCCGGCGATCGCGGCGCTGGCGGGATTCGTCCCGTGCGCGGAGTCCGGGATGATAATATGTTTTCTGCGGGAACCATTATGTTTATGATACGCGGCGATGAGCATGACGCCGGTCAGTTCACCGTGCGCGCCGGCTAAAGGTTGAGTGGTGAAGGCCGCCATGCCCGTGATCTCACTAAATAATTCTTCCGCATGATATAAAACTTCCAAGGCCCCCTGCGCAAGCATGCCGCCGCCCGAAAGTTGGGGAAGGAGCGGATGCAAATCGGCGAAACCTTCCATGGCGGCGATCTTTTCAGTGAACTTAGGATTATATTTCATGGTGCAGGATCCGAGCGGATAAAAATTGGTGTCTACCGAGAAATTCCTGCGCGACAAATTGGAGAAATGTCTCACCACGTCCAGCTCTGAAACTTCGGGCAAATTCGCCTGGGTTTTACGGAGATATTTTTCGCTCAAAGCCGGGGCAAGAGGCACATCCGGTTCGGGCAGCCTGAATCCTCTCCGGCCGACACGGCTCTTTTCAAATATTAACTGCATCCTTCGACTCCTTGCTCGGGATGAACCCCGGGCTTGCCTAACGGGTTCACAGCGCCGCTTCCAAACTGCTGGCAAAATGAACTATCTCTTCTTTGGTGCGTTTTTCTGTGACTGCGATCAAAAGATAATTGTCGAGTCCTTTGTAAAATTTGCCAAGCGGAAAACCGCAGGCAAATCCTTTGCTTATCAGCTGATGGACCACTTCACCGGCATTTTTAGGCAACTCCACCGTGAACTCATTGAATGTCGGAGAAGTTCGTTTCACCGTAACTCCGGGAACCTTATCAAGAATCGTCTTCGCAAATTCCGCTTTTTGATAATTCAGCTCGGCCAATTCTTTCATGCCGTTTTTACCGAGAAGCGATGTGTATATCACGGCGCGCAATGAACAGAGAGCCTCGTTGGAGCAGATATTTGAAGTTGCCCGTTCCCTGCGTATATGCTGCTCGCGCGCCTGTAGGGTCAGGACAAATCCGCGCTTACCGTCCAAATCCAGCGTTGCGCCGACAATTCTGCCCGGCATCTGACGCATGCATTCTTTTTTTACGGCGATAAGGCCCAGGTATGGCCCGCCGAATGATAACGGAATGCCGAGGCTCTGGCCCTCGCCTGTAGCAATGTCAAAACCCATCTCTCCCGGGCTTTTGAGCATCCCCAGGGATACAGGATATACCGAAGCTATGGCCAGAGCGCCGCTTGCATGCACGCGCTTAACGATGTCGGAATAATCATCCACCGCGCCGAAAAAATTCGGATTCTGCACTATCACCGCAGCGGTTTTATCGTCGAGCTGTTTATAAATATCCTCGCGGCAACTTTGGCCGTGCGCCACCGGTGTTTCCACAAATTCAATTGAGAGATTAGAGGTATAAGTATAGAGCATGGTGCGATATATGAGGCTAACGCCGCTATCAACGATAATTTTTTTTCTGCCGGTGAGTCGGACAGCCATCATCGCCGCTTCATAGAGCGCTGTGCCGCCGTCATATAATGAGGCATTGGAAACGTCGAGCCCCGTCAATTCACAAATCACCGTCTGATATTCATAAATCGCCTGCAGCCATCCCTGAGAACATTCGGGCTGATAAGGCGTATAGGCAGTATAAAACTTGGGATCCCCCGCCAGAGAATCCACCGCCGCCGGAATATAATGATCATAGAACCCAGCGCCGACAAAATTAGTCAGATGCGTTGCGTTTTTACGCGAAAGAGATTTCAGGTGTTCGATAACCTCAAATTCGGATTTCCCCTCGGGAATATTGAACGACTTGGGCCGCAAATCTTCGGGGATATCCCGAAATAGCTCATCGACACTCTTTACGCCGATGGCCTCGAGCATCTGGTTTTTTTCAATCTTAGTGTGTGAAATATAATTCATGGTTCGACTCCGTCCTTCGATCCCTCGACTTCGCTCGGGATCGAATCCTGAGCTTTTGTCGAAGGATTCGATAAACTCAGGACAGCCTTGAGCTTTTGTCGAAAGGCGCTCACCATAGACCCTGAGCAAGGCAACCGTTTAACGATAGGCCGCGCCGAAGGGTCATTTGGAGAGGCCTTCAACATATTCCTTATATTGCGACGGAGTCATGAGATTGGATTTCTGGGCGCTATCGGTTATCTTGATAACGGCAATCCATCCCAAGTCATACGTGGACTTATTCACGAGCTCCGGATGGCTGGAAAGCTCTTTATTAACTTTTATAATTTCGCCTTCCAGCGGCGCATACACGTCTGAAGCGGCCTTCACCGATTCGATTGTCGTGCAAAATTCAATTTGCTTAACACTGGCGCCGGCCTTCGGCACATCGATAAAGGTAATATCGCCAAGAGCGTGTTGTGCATAGTCGGTAATTCCAATGGTCGCGGTATTGCCCTCGATCCTCGCCCATTCATGATCCTTTGTGTAGAGTAGACTATCCGGTATAAGCATCTTTTGTCCTCTCATATTTTGCGCTATGTCATTCCCGAATGACATAAAACTGTCATTCCCGAATGCTTTTATCGGGAATCCAAACAATGTGGATTCCCGCTTTCGCGGGAATGACACGTGGCATATTTTGCGCTGCCGCTTTTATAAAAAGGCTTATCGGTAACTTTCGCCGATATGGATACCGCGCCGTCTTTAAGCACGACTTCTTCGCCCACGAATACTTCACGCGAAACATATCCCATTCCGATGCCGGATCCGAGACTCGGCGAAAACGAACCGCTCGTTACCGCGCCAAGATCCCGGCCCTTATGCACTATGCGATAATTATGTCTGGGAGAACGCCGGGAGTCCGCTACAAAATATATCATCTTTCGAGGGATACCACTTTGTTTCTGTTTCAAAAGCGCGGATTTGCCTACGAATTCTTTATTCCAGCATATAAACCGCTCGCCGGCGGACTCTAAAGGCGAAGTTTTGGCGTCTACATCCTGCCCGTAAAGACTATATCCCATTTCAAGGCGCAAGGTGTCGCGCGCGCCAAGACCTATCGGCAGAACTCTTTTGTCTTCCAGTATCTTCCGCCATAATGGTACAATTTTCTGATTGGGCATGTATAATTCATACCCCAACTCTCCTGTATAACCGGTGCGGCTGATTATGATCCTCTCTCCCAGCACTGTAAAGTATCCAAAGGTATAATATCGCAATTTTTCGATACCGGCGCCGGCCAGTGCAATAAGCGCTTTGGCCGCCAGCGGCCCTTGCAGATCGAGTTTTCCAAGTGATGCGGAGACGTTTTCAAAACACGCCGTGCCGGTTAAATATTTACGCATGTGCGACTCGTCGCCGTTTGTGGTAGCGGCGTTGACCACGGCCATCCATCGCGTATCGCTGATCCTGTACACCAAAAGATCATCAACGATCCCGCCTTCTTCATTAAGCATGAAACCGTAACGACATGAAGACACGCTCATGCTCTTAAGCTCCATGGTCACCAGATGCTCAAGATTGCTCTTTGCCAGATCCGCCTCAATGATGAATTCGCCCATGTGGCATATATCGAAGAGCCCGGTATTTTTACGCGTCCAGAGGTGTTCTTCAATGATACCGGTATACTGGATGGGCATCAACCAGCCCCCAAAGGGCGCCAGTCTGGCTCCGAGGAATTTATGCTCTTCTACAAGAGTGGTTTCTGAAACCTTTACGCAATCCATTATGAGATTAAATCCTACACATTGACATCAATTTTAAAATCATAATACTGCGGGCACATTTTGTCAACAACTAACCCAACTACCGGGGCCCTATCAAGATTACCAATTCCTGGCCCCGGCCCAGGAATTGGTTAACATGCGATAGAATTCCACTGCATTTCGTGATATAATCTGGAGGTGAAAAAACTCACAGGCATATTCCTGCTTAAGGTTCTCGCCCTCATAGCCCTGAAAGATACGATAGAGTCTTTCGGGGATCT
>JAUYDB010000043.1 GCA_030691985.1 Candidatus Omnitrophota bacterium
CTGGGGTCGGACAGAATCCATTCATTGCCCTCACGCCGGCGGAGCTCACTGCTATACCGTCTTTATCGAGCTTTTTGAGGGTCTCCCTCATAAGCCCCTCAGCCATTATAGACCTGCAACTGTTTCCGGTGCATACAAACAATACCGACTTTATCTTAGCCATTTATCGCCTTCGATAATTCTTCTTCGCTTACGGCGCCGACTCTCAAGATATCGGGAGGATCTATAGTCAGGTCTATCACCGTAGATTCCACCGCGATATCGGCCCTACCGCCGTCAATAACCATATCGACTTTATCCGCCAGGTCCATCAAGGCTTCTTCTGCCGTGACAGGGGGATTTTTGCCTTTTAAATTCGCGCTCGGCGCAACTATAGGAACGCCCGATGCTTTTATAAGTTCAAGGGCTATCTTATTCGCGGGCATCCTGAAACCGATCTTTTTACCGAAGCCGGAGGCCAAAATTATCGTCAGAGGCCCCGGCCAAAATTTATTTATTAATTTTTCAGCCGTTTCCGTCACAAGGCAACCCATGTCCCTTATCATGCTCTCGTCGGATATGTGTATTGTGAACGGCTTCTTTCCGGGCCTGGCTTTTACTTTGCGTAATCTGGCCAGCGCGTTGTCGTCGAAAAAATTCGCCGCAATTCCATAGACAGTTTCTGTCGGAAATACAACAAGCCCGCCTTCCTTTATAATTTTGGCGGCGGAGGCAATTGATCTTTTATCCGGATTTACGGGATCTATTTTTATTACGGACGCTTTCAACGAGCGATCTCTTTAAGTTTTCTAATTTTTTTGCTATTACCTTATCGGTAATACCCAAAATTTGCAGTGCTAATATTCCCGCATTTTTGGCTCCGGCCTTACCGATTGCGACCGTAGCTACCGGCACCCCCGAAGGCATCTGTATCGTGGAGAGAAAAGAGTCTATCCCTTTAAGTTCTTTCGTCTCCATGGGAACGCCTATGACGGGAAGCGTCGTGTAGCTTGCCACGACTCCGGCCAGATGAGCGGCGCCGCCTGCGCCCGCTATTATAACGGAGAATCCGTTCGATCTGGCGCTTTTAGCGAATTTTGCGGTATCTTCGGGCGAGCGATGGGCTGACAGTATCCTTACATCGCAAGTTACTCCATATTCGGCCAACACTTTTACAGCTTCGTTCATCGTGGATACATCAGAATCACTGCCCATTATTATTGCCACCTTAGCTCTTCTAGACATGTTGTCCTCCTTATGATAGCTATGCTGTCACCAAGTCACCAGGTCACACATGTAAAAGCTTTTACCGGTGACTTTGTGACATTGTGACTACCTCAGTTTTTTCGTTCATGCATCGCCCTCGCTCCGATATCCCTGCGATAATGCATTCCATCAAAACTGATCTTCTCCAGCGCATTATAACAATTACTGATGGCGTCTTTTATATTCGCGCCCAGGGCTGTGACATTTAAGACTCTGCCGCCATTAGTTAAAAATGTGTTAACACCGTCGGTGGAACGCTTGCCGGATTTGGTCCCCGCATGAAAAATAATCACATTCTTCATGCTCCTGGCAAGGCCTACGCCTTTGATCTCGATACCTTTTTCGTAATTGCCCGGATATCCTCCGGAAGCTGCCACGACCGAAATACACGGCCTCGGATCCCACGTCAAAGAATAATTTTCCAATTTTTTATCTGTTGCCTTCACCATAAGATCTACGAAATCGCTTTTGAGTCTGGGCAGGATGGCTTGAGTCTCCGGGTCTCCAAAACGGGCGTTGAATTCAAGCACCTTCGGGCCGTTTTCAGTCACCATTATACCGGCATAGAGCACGCCTTTGTAAGGCCTGCCTTCCAGGGCCAAACCCTTTATCGCGGGCGATATAACTTTATCCATCACTTCTTTGAAGAGTTTTTCGGTAACCAC
>JAUYDB010000139.1 GCA_030691985.1 Candidatus Omnitrophota bacterium
TACTTTAATATAGCAGGCGGCTTGCGGAACTCGGGCCCATGGAAGGGCCCTCAAATCCGCCTTTGTATTTAACGCGTAATATACTGAAAGCTTCGGCGGATTCCGCCTAAGGCTATCTACAATGAATATCAACTCACACGAAGGCGGACATCCTTGGTTCTTTTATTATCAAAAAATTGTTAAAAATAACCGTTTTTCTCCTTCACAAAAGACCTAACATTTTCATTGTGCTCACCATAACTGGAGTTTTAGGTTTTTCGAAGCGAGCAGAAGTTTTTTTCATTGAGGCACGAGGAAATTTTTACGGGTGGCGCGCGGCCCAGCCTTTACGCGCGCACAAGCGAGCATGGGATGGGGGTGCCCGCTGCTTAGGATTACGATCTAAGCTAACCGCTAATATGGCGTTGGACGCTCGGTAATCCTATCGGGCATACAGATACCCGCCTCTATAGACGTCGTTTGTACACCCCATGCCTGCGCGGAGCATCGCAGGACGACCCCGCGGCAGGACCCGTCCTGTTGCGAAAGGCTATGGCCTGGTGTCCATAAGAGAATCGAGGCTTAAAAAATTTCAAGCGAAGCGGCAGGACCCGTAAAAATTTCAAGTGGGTGGCAGGACACGTAAAAACTTACTGAGGATGATAATGACGCAGAAGGTGTTGCTTATAAATCCGCCTGAGGCGGGCAGGGGTGATTACTCTACGGCGCCGCTTGGCTTGTTGTATCTTGCCGCCGTATTAAAAAAGAATAACATAACCGTCGATTTTATAGACGGGTATTTGAGCGGTTGGGAAGGCATCGAAAAGAAGGTCGAAGAATACATGCCTTCTATTGCGGGTATAACATGCCATACCTATGCGAGGCAAAAGGCGCTTAAAGCAGCCGCCATGGTCAAAGCGAAGGCGCCCGGCGCGATAGTAGTCCTTGGCGGCGCTCACGCGACACTTATGTACCGGCAGCTGCTTGAACATTATGGCGTTGTCGACATAACAGTAAGGGGAGAGGGCGAGGCCACATTTCTTGAAATATGTCAGGGGAAGGATTTAGAAGATATAAACGGTATAGCATATAGGGATGGTTCAGGGATAGCCGTCAATTCCGAAAGGGCCCTTGTCGCGAACCTTGATGAACTGCCTTTTCCGTCGTGGGAAATGGTTGATTTTAAAAAATACCCGCCCGATGGCTGCGGTGTTTATAACGGTATTGATATAGGCAAAGAGCCGTGCGTTCCGGTGGTATTTTCCCGCGGATGCATCGGCTCTTGCGTCTTTTGCTGCGATAAGCTTATATGGAAGAGGTGGAGGCGAAGGTCGCCAGTGAATATGGCCGATGAACTTGAGATCTTAAACAAAAGATACGGCATTAAACGGTTTAATTTTAATGACGACTTGTTTACCGCGGATAGATCGGCCGCTGCCTGTCTTTGCGAGGAGATTATAAAAAGAGGGCTTATAATCGCGTTCGAGATCGTCTCCCGCACAGATTGCCTGGACATCGATTTATTAAAGTTGCTGAAGAAGGCGGGTTGTTTTAAGATATGTTTCGGGATCGAGACGGCATCGCCCGAACTGTTGAAACGGATGAAGAAGTTCATTGCCCCGGGCCTTTCCGAGAAGGCCATCATGCTGACAAGGTCTGTCGGGATCAGGGCTTCGGCTCTTTTAATAGCCGGTAATCTGGGAGAGACGCGGGACACGATAAATGAAACGGTGGATTTTATTAACAGGGCGAATCCCGACGAGACGGGGCTTGCCAACGGATTGAGGGTGCTCCCCGGCACCGAACTTTACGAGCATGCCAAAGAGATAGGCTTCATAAACGACGATTTCTGGCTCACGGATTATCACTGGAAGATATTCACCGCTGAAAACTCGAAACTGAGCCTGAATATATTCTGCGAGGCCTTAAGGCGGAAGGAGAGATTGCCTATTTTCCGCGCGGCAGATATGTTGATATACCGGAGGTTTTACTGGAAGGCCGTCGAGGATTCATTTAAATCGCTTTTAAGCAGGGCAGGGATCGCTAAAAGAAAAAAGAGGGCGGGGAAGTACGAAGTGGCTTATTAAAATAGTTACCAGAAACCAGAGTACAGAAACCGGATCAATTTTTATGACTGATTCTGGTATCTGGTTACACTAATGTCCAAATTAAACAACGAAACCCGACGAAACTTGTATTTTGAGATTCGATTTTTGCCTACCCCTCACCCTAACCCTCTCCCCTAAAGGGGAGAGGGGATTTCCTCATAATTTCCTCTCCCCCTTTAGGGGGAGAGGATT
>JAUYDB010000152.1 GCA_030691985.1 Candidatus Omnitrophota bacterium
CAGCAATACCCGGATAAAGTATTTATTCAATTCTATCTACAATCCGAAGACAGAGAAGGGATTATTGGCTAAATTCAAACGCGCCAAACCCCAGACAGACATAATCCAGCGGTGTTTGAAAGAAGCGCAGGCAGCCGCCGATCGATTTTTTGATGCGATGGCGGAAAAATTCGGAAATATTAATGATATAAAGAGAATAAAGACGAAAACAATCGTTTGCAATTATCTCAACGAGCCTGTCAAGGGCTTATCCGAGGCGTTGAAAGGCCTCATGGATTACGTGAACAAAGAAGAAGACGAGATTCTGGTGAAGGCTTATGCCAGAAGATGCGATAATCTGAAAACGAGCCTCTCTTTTATCTTGAACCTTAAGAAGGAGAATTATGTCTACTGGGTTGAAGTGGCGGCGCGGCGGCGCGGTATAAGATACTCGCTTTTTGCGAGCCCGATAGAAATTGCCGAAGAACTGGATAAGCGGTTATTCGGCGTTATAAAACCCGTTGTGCTTACGTCGGCGACGCTGTCGACAAATAACGATTTCACTTTTTTAGAGAAGCGCCTCGGCGTAAAGGATTGCGCAAGAAGCCTGCTCGGCTCGCCTTTCAATTACAAAGAAAATGTTCTCTTGTATCTGCCGAAGAAGATAGCGGACCCTAACGACGACTTCAACGCTTTTCAGAGGCAGGCCGCAGGGCACATCAAAGAGATAATAGATATTTTGAGGGGGAGGACGTTTATCTTATTTACTAATTACAGGATGCTGAACTTCATAAACGATGAGTTAAGGTCAAGTTATGAAGATGTTAACTTTTTAAGGCAGGGGGACAAACCCCGCTACGAACTTCTTGATGAATTTAAAAAGAACCCCGGCTCTGTCTTATTAGGGACCAACACTTTTTGGCAGGGGGTGGATATTCCCGGCAGGGCTTTGGAGTGCGTGATAATAACAAAGCTGCCTTTCTCGGTTCCCGACGATCCGATTACAGAAGCGAGGATGGAGCTTATAGAGTCGCGGGACGGGAATCCCTTCGTGGAATACCAGGTCCCGCAGGCAATAATGATGTTTAAGCAGGGCTTCGGCAGGCTGATACGGACAAAGACAGACAGGGGCATGGTGGCGGTTTTAGACCCCCGGATTACGACAAGACATTACGGCAAGTCCTTTCTTGCCGCCCTGCCGGAATGTAAGCGCACGCACGACATCGATGCGGTAAAGAGCTTCTTCAAAAATTCTCCTCTTTTTCCTGATAGTGTGGTATAATCACACTGTGAATTCGAAAAAAACGCTTGTTTCTGTGATGATAATTGCGGCTGCGCTAATTTTTGCAGCCGTGTCCGCCGAAGCGGAAAAAATTTACACATACTATCCAAACGGCAGATTGCAATCCGTCACCCTCACGCCTCCGGACGGGCCTGACCAATACGGCAACGTCTACTACTATTACCAGAATGAAGACTGGAAGGGCCAGGGTTATGGCCGGGTATCCAAGATAATACGCCAGGCCCCGCTGAACGGAGAGCTGTCTTACACCCTCACTTACTATAGCGATAAACTCGGCTACCTTTATGTAAAGAAGGCGTACTCGGATTCGAACTGGCGTATCCTGGCGGTTGCATATACCTATTATAACTATGCCTCCAGCAATCTGGAATCCAAAATGCTTGAGTCGCCGGATTCTTCCGGGAATATAAAGTATGAATATATCAATGAGGACTTCCAGGGGCGCGGCTACGGCAGGCTCTCGAAAATAGTGCGCGCTGACGGCTCATACGAACTATTCGTCGACTATTGGCCCGGCGCCGAGACTGTGCGGGTCAAAGAGACATACAGCGCCGGCGGCCTTTTTCTGGAGAGGATCGAAGACCTCGGAGGGGGCTTATACAGGAGGATGGTGAATGAGGCAGCCGGCTATCATGTTTATACCTATGACAGCCGGGGCACGATCGCGGAAAATGACCCCGTATGGGGGATGAAGCTCTTTTTTTACGACGACAACGGTATCTTCACGAGCTATGCAAGAATGTACACGACGCCCGACAATGTGAGGATCAAAGAGGAATACGACTCGCGGTACAGGCTTGTCAGTAAATACGAGATGGACAGGCCTTTCTTCTCGGGCGTAAACCTGCCGTGGCTTGATTACGGCAAAGACATCGGCATAGCGCGTTTTGACAATATTGCCCACGGTTTCAGCACGAAGGTCTCGGAGCTTGACGCGCGGATGAGGGAGCTTGCCGGAAGTGTCACACGCGTTTTTCTCCTGAATGACCTGCGCAGCGGCATAACGCTCGACGCGCTCGGCGATATCATCGGTTTCGATGATCAGGCGGTCAGGGACCTGAAGGCGCTTCTCGACGCCTCCGAGGCGAACGGCGTGAAGGTCATATTGACGCTCTTCGATTACCTGCTCGCCGACGGTATTTCGTCCGCGACATATTGGAACGGATTTGAATATGTTACGGAGCCGCTCGGTGAGTATCCGCAGTTCATAACCGACGCCGCAAAGCGGGCGCAGCTCGTCAGCGCGGTGAGGGATCTATTCACGAGGGCCGGGCTCAATGATTACAGGTCTGTCGTCGGCTTCGACATCATGAATGAACCCGAGTGGGCGCATGACTGGGGCGGGGTATCGTATGATGATCTGCGAAGCTTTGTGTATGATTTTCGCGACATGCTCCACGCCGATTTCGCCGGCCGTTTCGTCACGCTCGGCTCTAAAGACAGATCCGCGCTCACCGCGAACTGGGGCTCGGGGCTTGACCTATACCAGTTTCACCACTATGACTGGATGAGCTATTATGGCATGCCTCTCGATTATCCGGACTCGGGCCTTGGCCTCGACCGCGCGATATTCGCGGGCGAGCTGGAGCCGACCCTTTTTACGTACAAACTGGGCACTCTTTATGAGAACGGTTATGCGGGAGGGCTCTTCTGGCAGGATACAGGCTACTACAATATATCAAACGGGAATTTAAAAACACTTCTTAATTGGTTCGTCGGTACGACCTATGAATACTACAGTTCCGGAATGCTGAAATCGAAGTCTCTCTCCTTCGCAGACGTGTACGGCAACATAAGATATGAATATATTGATGAGAATTACCTGGGCAGGACCTACGCCAGGCTTTCGAGGATTGTGAAGGCCGACTATTTGTATGAGATCTTCGTCGAGTACTGGGGCCAGACCGAGCAGGTGAAGACTAAAGAGCTCTATGATGCCTCAGGCATTCTCGTCGGCAGGTATAACTATGACCAATATGGAAATTACATACCGCGGCCTTACGGCGTAGACGCCGGCTATTTTGTTTCGAGGCAGGCCGCCGTAGACATTTTCGTGCAGGGTGTAAGCTATAATGTTCATGGCCAGCCCGCAGGCTATGGGGAATCGGGGGACATAGGGAAATAGGGGGACACAACAAAAAAGGGGACAGGCATGTTTCTCTATTCTTTTTACTATTGGAAAAACATGCCTGTCCCCTTTTTTGTGCCTGTCCCATTTTTTGTTGTTGTATGCCATAAATTTATATGATAAGATTTTGGTTAAATGAAGCGCTACGAGCAGTTTCCCCATACGGCGGATATAGGCGTCCGCGTCTACGGCAGAGACTTAAAAGAGCTGTTTGAGAATGCCGCCTTTGCCATGTTCGATATAATAGCGGATTTGGAAGGGCTCAAGAGCGACGTCGAATACAATATCGACCTTCGCGCCCCCGCCCGCGAAGAGCTTCTGGTCGCATGGCTCGACGAACTCCTTTACAATTTTTACACAAAATCAATCATATTCTCCAGGTTCGACATACAGGAATTGACGGATACCGGCATAAAGGCCAGGGTCTCAGGCAGGCCTATCGGCGCTAACAGAAACCGCCTGAAGACCGAGATAAAGGCGGCCACTTACTCTGATTTAAAGATCAGGGAGACCGACGAGGGTTTTCAGGTGGAAATAATATTTGACGTTTAACTCCATACATGTCCAGATTAGCGTTTGATCCTCGAACCCTCTCCCCCTTTGGGGGAGAGGGCAGGGTGAGGGGGCGCTTATGCGATTTTGGACAGCAATGATTTAACCCGCTGACTAACATATGACCATCTGGCAGGGAGTTTTAGAAAAGATCGACGAATACAAGTGGCGCATCCCCAAAAGCTATAAGCCGGGCATGCGCGTCGACGGAGTGATCTACGCTGACGATAAGATGATCGCGGATATCCGCTCGGACAAGGCGCCCGAGCAGGTCGCGAACGTCGCGTTCCTGCCGGGCATCGTCAAACATTCGCTAGCCATGCCGGACATCCACTGGGGGTACGGTTTCTGTTTGACAAAAGACGCCGAGATCCTGACAAATTTCGGTTTCTATAAGAGGATCTCGGATTTTGAGAAAGACTGGCGTATTCAAAAGCTCCTGACTTTTGACTCGCAGGCGCAAAAGATGACACCGACATCGATCGTCAGATTTTTGAAATTAGAACCGAAACCCATATATCGCGTAACAACCAAGACGGGTTATGAAATAAAGGCCACCGGCGACCATCCCTTGCTTACACCTTCAGGGATGAGAAGCGTTAAAGAGTTGGCACGCAAGGCAAAGATAGCCGTATTACCTTTTAAAGGAGTGCCATATGAAGAGCCTTCCCACGAAGTGGTTGTTTCCGAAGACGATATAAAAAAGACGCTGGTGGAATTAGGCAGGATGCCCGATACGCCAAAATTCGATATTGTAATTCGGAAATTAAAAGAACGCAATCTCCTGACTCTCTCTTATGCGCATCCCGCCCTGCCCTTCATACTGAAAATAATGGGATTTGTTTTCGGCGACGGCTCGATGAATTTCATAGGCAAAAGGGGAGATGGGATTGTGCATTTTGCGGGGAAGTTCCAGGATTTAGTGGAGGCGAGGCAGGACCTTGAAAAGATCGGTTATACCGCGAGCCCCATACATATCCGAAGAGTAAAAAACTCCCGGGGAAAAAACAAATATTATACTTCATGTTCGTTTGTCGTTAATGCCGCCAGCCTGGTAGTTCTTTTGGAAAGCATGGGAGTTCCGCGGGGCAAAAAAGTGACACAACCCTATAGAATTCCCGCATGGATAATGAAGGGGCCTCTTTGGCAGAAACGTCTTTTCCTCGCGGCGCTATTTGGATGCGAATTAAGGATCCCTCATAGAAGACTAAGGCGAAGAGGTTATTTTAACGCTCCGGCTTTTCCTATGGCTAAGAGCGAAAAATTGCTGGAAAACGGAAAAGATTTTCTAAGGGACATGGAAAGCCTTTTATTGGAATTCGGGGTTAAGACTCTTTATATTGACAAAAGGAAAAGGCATATAAGCACAAAAGGAATAGTTACCTGGGCATTGGAGCTTATCATATCGCCAAAACCCCAAAATCTTTTTAATCTATGGAGCAAAATAGGTTTTGAATATAATTTCGAGAGGTCTTTCGTAGCCGGTGCAGCCGTAAATTACCTTAAACTGAAATTGAAAATACTGCGGGAGAAGGAAGACGCGATAAAGACGCTTATACCGGGGCTTTTACGGAAAAGGTTGAGTTACGAAAAAATTGCCTCTCAATTGGCCGGCAATCCAATAACCAGGAGATTTGTTATCGACGTTTGCTGGAAATTGAACAAAGGCAAGAGCGTGATACCCAGGATTCCCTCGACCTTTCCTCTCTTTGAGGATTATTTAAAAGAAGCGGCAAATGGTCTCGGCCGCAGCGGAGTGATTTGGGACGATGTCGAAAAGATCGAGGAGTTATCGCGTAAGGAGAGTGTATATGATTTCACTGTTTCGCACCCGGACCATAACTTCGTGGCAAATAATTTTATTGTATCAAACTGCATAGGCGGAGTGGCGGCTACGGACATAGACGAAGGTGGGGTCATTGCTCCTGGCGGAATCGGTTTTGACATAAATTGCGGCATACGGCTGGTTAAGACGAACCTTGCCGAGAAGGATGTTCAGCCGAAATTGAAAGACCTGGTCTACGCGCTTCATAACGACATCCCAGCCGGCGTCGGGTCGAAAGGTGATATCAGGATAAGCGGCGCCGATGAGCGCAAGCTTCTCGTCGAAGGCGCAAAGTGGGTCGTTGATCACGGCTACGGACGTCCGGAGGACCTCGAGCATACCGAGGAGCGGGGCGCGATAAAAGGCGCCGAGCCCGATAAGGTATCGCCGCGCGCTTACGAGCGCGGCAAGAATCAATCCGGCACGCTCGGCTCAGGCAACCACTTTCTCGAAGTCCAGATCGTCGAGGAGATTTACGATGAGGAGGCGGCAGATGTCTTCGGCCTGGAAAAGGGACAGGTAACCCTTATGATACATTCCGGTTCAAGAGGGTTGGGATATCAGGTTTGTGACGAGTATTCCAAAGATATGATCGGGTGCCTTTCAAAATATAAGATCGAAGTCCCCGACAGGCAGCTTGCCTGCGCTCCCGTGAAGTCCGAGGAGGGCCGGGCGTATCTCGGCGCCATGAAATGCGCCGCGAATTACGCCTGGGCGAACAGGCAGTGCCTGATGCATCTGGCGCGGCTCGTATTCGAAAAGGTATTTCAGATGGGGCCGAAAGACCTCGGCATGGATTTGATATATGACATCGCCCACAATATAGCGAAAATAGAGAAATATAATATAGGCGGACGCGAGCGGACTCTGTGCGTCCACAGAAAAGGCGCGACCCGCGCGTTTGGCCCGGGGCACCCGGAGCTGCCGCCGGAGTATCAAAAGACAGGCCAGCCTGTGATTATCCCCGGCGACATGGGTAGAAACTCTTATCTTCTTGTCGGCACGAAGAAAGCTGAGGAGACATTTTATTCCGCCTGCCACGGCGCCGGCAGGCGCCTCTCGCGCACGGCGGCTGTGCGCGCCTGCCGCGGAAGATCTATCTCGCGCGAACTGGAAAATAAAGGTATAATAGTGAAGTCGAGCGGCCGCGAAACCCTTTCCGAAGAAGCGCCGGAAGCATATAAGGATGTCAACGAGGTTGTGAGCGTGGTAGAGGGCGCCGGCATATCGAAGCGCGTGTGCCGGATGCGGCCAATCGGCGTAATTAAAGGGTAGTGAAGCCCTGAGCGAAGCCGAAGGGCGGCCAATCGGTGTAATTAAAGGGTAGAGTCGAAAACTCAGGTTCGTAGTTCGTAGTTCGTAGTCCGTAGTCCGTAGTTCGTAGTTTGTTTACCGTAAAAATACGGATAACGGACGACGGGTGACGTATAACGAAACTTGCTATAGCGAGGCGACACATGCTTGACATCAAATTCATACGGGACAACAAAGACATAGTCAAAGAGGCGATCAAGAACAGGAATCTGAAGCTTGACATAGATGAATTTCTTAAGCTCGACGAAGAGCGCAGGAAACTTCTCATTGAGGTAGAGGCGCTTAAGGCCGAGAGGAATAAGGCCAATGACGAAATAAGCGCTATTATGAAGGCAAAAAAGAACCCGAAGGATATTATTGACAAAATGAAGGTAGTTTCCCAAAAAATAGCCAATTTTGATATAAAAATGGAGGAAATTGACCAAAAAATAACCAAATTTATCTACATAATCCCAAATATACCCGATAAGTCCGTGCCAATTGGAGGCCCTGAAACTAACAAAATCATCAAATCCTGGGGTAAAACGCCCGCTTTTGACTTTAATCCCAGAAGCCATATTGAACTTGCGGAGCTTCTCGGTATAATCAGCTTTGGTATTGCATCCAAGATAAGCGGTTCAAACTTTGTATTGTACATGGGCCTTGGCGCGAGGCTCGAGCGCGCGCTCATAAATTTTATGCTCGACCTTCATACGAAGAAACACGGCTATAAGGAAGTCTTCCCGCCTTTTCTGGTAAACAGGCGCAGCATGACGGGAACGGGCCAACTGCCTAAATTAGAAGAAGACATGTACCGCCTGAAAGACGACGACCTCTTCCTGATACCGACAGCGGAAGTTCCCCTTACGAACATACACGCAAACGAGGTGCTGGAGGAAGAAAACCTGCCCATATATTACACCGCATATACGGCGTGTTTCAGGCGGGAGGCCGGCTCTTACGGGAAGGATACGAAAGGGCTCATAAGAGTCCACCAGTTCGACAAGGTCGAGCTTGTCAAATTCGTCAAACCGCAGGACTCTTTCGATGAATTGGAAAAACTCCTGAATGACGCCGAAGATGTTCTGCAGGCGCTGGAGCTGCCGTATCGGATCCTTCTTCTCGCCACGGGCGACATATCGTTTGCCGCCGCCAAGTGCTACGACATCGAGCTTTACGCGCCGGGACAGGACGCGTATCTTGAGGTATCAAGCTGTTCGAATTTCACGGACTTCCAGGCGAGGCGCGCCAATATTAGGTTTAAGCGGAAACCGACAACCGAAAACCCGCAACCAAAGCCCGAATATGTCCATACGTTGAACGGCTCAGGCGTGGCGCTTGCGCGCCTCGTAGTCGCGCTATTAGAAAATTACCAGAATAAAGACGGTAGCGTAAGGGTGCCGAAGGCGCTCATTCCATACATGGACGGCGTAGAGGTGATAAGGCCCTAAATGATAAAACTTATACTGAAATTTTTGGCGGGAGTCCTCTCCGTCCCGATAGCTTTCGCCGTGACGATGGCGTTCTACAATAACATACTTATGATAAAAGAACTCTCCGGCAGCCTCGATCTCTTCCTGTGGGGCATAGCAAGCTACGTCGTCCTGCACCTGTTATTCTATAAGCCGACATATCTTTATTGTCTTGGGCATGAGGCGGTCCACGCCGGCATGGCGTGGGTCTTCGGCGGGAAGATAAAGTCTTTCAAGGTATCGGAGGAGGGCGGCAGCGTCGCTACGGATAAGTCGAACATTGTCATAGAGCTGAGCCCGTATTTCATTCCGATATACGCCATAGTCATATCTGTAATATATTTTGTCGTCTCGTCCTCTTACAATATAAACAGCTCGCTATTCGTATTTCTGATAGGGTTTACGCTCGCCCTGCATATGGTCTCGACCATAGAGGTCATGAAGATACGCCAGCCGGATATCATGAAGTCGGGATATTTCTTTTCGATCACCATGGTATATATCCTGAACATAGCGGTGATATCGGTCATGTTCAGCCTTCTCTTCCCGGCCTTCTCGCTTAAGAAATTCTTCCTCGACAGCTGGCTTACGTCGAAACAGGCATATGTAGCGGTTGTGAGGCAGTTGTTCTTTTGATTTGCAATTACAAACAGAGTTGACTTCACCAAACGCGGCCATTTTCGAGTTAACCTGCAACAACAGAAAGGGGTAGACATGACAACGATCGTTATTAATATTGTGCTGTTGGCGGTGGTAGTCATATTTTTTGCCGGGATCAGGATCGTGAGGCCCACCCACAGGGCATTGATCGAAAGGCTGGGTAAATATAACCGTTTCGCGATGGCGGGATTTCACTGGATCATCCCGTTCATCGAACGGTTGTATCTGGTGAATGTCACGGAACAGATGGTGGATGCCGAGCCGCAGGAGATAATCACCAATGATAATCTGAACGCCCGCGTTGATGCCCAGGTTTATTTCAAGGTCACATCCAACGAGGAGCAGGTGAAGAATTCGCAGTATAATGTGAATAATTACAAATGGCAGATTGTCAATCTCGCCAGGACGACGCTAAGGAACATCATCGGTACGCTGACTCTGAAATCGGCGAACAGCGAAAGGGGCAAGATAAACAGCGAATTACACAAGACGCTCTGCGAAGAGACAGGGCAATGGGGCATCGAGATCGTGCGCACGGAGCTGAAAGAGATCGATCCGCCCAAAGACGTCCAGGAGACGATGAATAAGGTCGTGAAGGCGGAGAACGAAAAGATAGCCGCTGTGGATTTCGCGACCGCGACCGAAACGGTCGCGGACGGGGCAAGGAGGGCGGAGATAAAAAAGGCGGACGGCGTAAAACAGGCCAAGGTGCTGGAGGCGCAGGGAGAGGCCGAGGCCATACGGTTAGTGAACGAATCCGCGGAGAAATATTTTATCGGCAACGCGCAGCTCTTACGGAAACTTCAGGCGCTTGAAACCGCGCTTATGCACAACACCAAGATAGTCGTTCCCTCCGGCACCGACCTGATAAACATCATCGGAGAGATGGTCGGAGCGATCCCCATAAAGAGCGATAAAAAGTAAACGAAGAAGAGCTAAATGAGAAAGCCCATTCAGTTATCGATCGCCTATAGGCTCCTGAATCCGGGGCCGCTTGTCCTGGTCAGCTCATTATTCAATAAAAGGGCGGGCCTTACCCCCATAGCATGGCACATGCCGGTCTCGGATGACCCGCCGATAATAGCCCTTGAGATATGGGAGGGCCATTTCATATATAAGGCCATCCTCCAGACGGGAGATTTTACGGTCAACATTCCGTCCAGCGGCATGGCCGCAACGATACGCCTTTTAGGGAGCGTTTCCGGCCGAAAGGCGGATAAATTTAAAAAATACGGCCTGGCCAAAGAGCCGGGGAAAAAAGTCAAATCCCCCCGCTTCAAATCCGCCATAGGCGTTATCGAGTGCAAATTGCGAAGAGAGGACTCCATCCTCAGGAAATACAACATAATCCTCGGCGACATCGTCTATGCCGAAGCCGAAGAAAAGATCTTCACCGACAGATGGACCCCGGAAAAGAATGGCCCGAGGATATTACAGCACCTGGGCGGCAAAATATTCTGCGTGCCGGACACAAAGATAATTTAGCGGAGGAGTGGCAGAGTGGTCGATCGCGGCGGTCTTGTCCCGCCAAAGCATATCTTAAGAGACTCCATTTTAATAGGTGTTTGGCGGGATCCCGCCGACACATATTAAAAGACCGTCTATCAAGATACAGTCGGCGGGAAAAACCGTCTGAGTTTGTGGAGGAGTGGCTGAGTGGTTGAAAGCGACCGCCTTGAAAGCGGTTGTCCACGCAAGTGGACCGTGGGTTCGAATCCTACCTCCTCCGCCAACAATACCAATTCGAACCCTTGTGCTCATCGTCCAATAGCGCAAGGGTTTGAATTTTGGTATGGGCGACATAATACGGCCTAAACCCACCGTCATTGCGAGGGGCCGAAGGCCCCGAAGCAATCTCAGGCCCTTCAATAATATCTTTCGGCCTCAATTCCTTCTCCACTACTGGTTCCAGGTACGTATCCCCAAGAAGTTCCTTAAGGGCCAAGGCAGAGGTGACAGTATTCTTATTGAGCGTTTCCCGCAGGCGCTCTAGCCTGTGGCTGATCCATTCCTTCGGCGGCGCCTTGAAGGAATCCTTCTTCTGAAATTCAAGCGACCCCATCTCCACTTTTAACTCCTCACTTTTTGCTTCAGCCTCTCTTAGCGCATCCGATACCGCCTTCGAAAAGTTACCCACCTTAACGTAATCAAGATAATGCCTTATTTCCGACGCAAGTCTTTCGTGTTGCAACCTCTTCTTTTTTAGCTCTTCCGGCACGCCATTCAGGTTCTTAGAGATCAGCGCCTCTACTTTTTTATAGATATATTCAAGATTTTCAACGGTTAATATCTTATTTTGTAGGTCAGATATTATTATTTCCTCGACGCGCCGTCTTGGAACCAAAAGGCGGTTATTGCAACTCTTCCTACCCCCGTTATAACACCCGTAATATCCGCCTCCTTTTCCGCTCATTAGCACTATGGCGCCACCGCATGTTTTGCATCTAAGAAGACCGGCGAACAAGTGGGTGGGGTGCGTGTGCACATAGCTTCTTTGAGTCGTGCCGGTGGTTTTTAGCTCTCTTTTAACAGGCCACGCCCTGTCGACCTCTTTCCATCGTTTTTGTGCCTTTTCCCACGTTTCTTTATCGATTATAATAAGATCTTCCCTGAAAGAACTGATCGCCTCGCTCTCAGGCCTGGGTACTTTTTTAAGTTTTCCGCTGATTGGGTCCCGGACATTCTTTCCTCTTCTCCATATCCATTGTCCTACGTACTTCTCATTTCTCAATATTTTACTTAAGGTAGACACATTCCATCCGCCAATAAGCCCTCGCTTGGTTGGGATCTTGTCCTCGTTCAAGGAACCCGCTATCTTTGCAATGCTCTTCCCATCGACAAATTCCTTATAGGCCCTCTTTACGATATCGGCCTCTTCCGGATTTATCTTATGAACCATGCCATCGTATTTCGGTTTTCCTTTTCTGTTTAATTTCA
>JAUYDB010000210.1 GCA_030691985.1 Candidatus Omnitrophota bacterium
CTTCTACACAGAATTGGCGCACGCTCATTCTCACATATCCGAACTACGCGTGGAGGATAATGAGCCAGCTCATATGCCGCGAAGAAACTGAGGCGAGCGGATACCTGGGCAATCTTATAGGTGTATGCCTCGCCTGCATAGAGAAAGCAAACTCCGATACGCCGCAAGGCGTTGACGAGATCGAGAAGATGACAAAGTTTATCGAGTCGATTGTCCTGCCCGCCAAAACCGCCGCATTCCTATGTGAAGCAAGTCAGGGTACACTCGATAAGTTAAATAGAGTTCTCCATATCGCGCCGGGCGAGGAACATCCCGTGGAGTTTACCTTTAAGAACAAAATCATTATCATAAGCGTTGATCATCCTGATTATGCCAAGTTTTCGGAAGCCGCATCCGATCTGATGAAGGCCGCCGAGCTTCACAGCCTTGTCCATATGGCTCAACTTGCCTGTAAAGGTTATTTAGAAGAAGCGGCTTTCTATCTTGGCCGCGAGGAAAAAGGTCCTGACGGCTTACCTATAATTACAATTACAGTAAAATACCTGGCCGAAGGTAGTAATAAATTCACGTCAAGAATAAGCGCCTTAAGGACGCTTCTCGACTTCCCGCCTGAAAAAGGCGATGACACCGCGGTTGTGCGCGAAGCCATGGCCCAGCTTGCCGAAAGCGAATATCTTGCCGCGAAACAGCCGGCTATGCAAGGAGAGGGGCCGCAGACATTTCTGGATGACTTATTGAATATTCTCGGCGCGAAGCGGCTGAGTGGCGATGATCTCGCAAGGCTGGCTTATATTCACGCTATACCGGCTGTTAAGGCGCTTCAGCTGCGCGTCAATGAGATATTGAATGAAGATAGCCTTATCCCCTCGGGCATGCTTCCTTCGATGGCGAGCGCGCATGCGCACGCGTTTTTTGAAAAATCCGGGGGCACGGCACCTAATCCAAGCGGCAAAGACAGTTCTAATCCGAATGAATCAGCCTCTGCTTTCTCCCCATCCTTAGAACTGAGCCGCGACGGAAACTATACTATTGCGCGCAATAGCTCCAGCAAGATTATCAGCATTACGGCAAAAGACGGCACTGTGATTCTTGAAGTGAAATACGGAGCTGACCTCGCCGGCGCGATAGAAAGCATTACAATAACGGATGCCTTGAAGAAAGCGCCAAGCTATACAATGGAG
>JAUYDB010000117.1 GCA_030691985.1 Candidatus Omnitrophota bacterium
GGGGAGAGGGCAAGGGTGAGGGGTAGGCAAAGATCGAATCTCAAAATACAAGTTCCGTCGGGCCTTGTGATTTAATTTGGACATAAGTGATTGTGTCCCCCGATTACCGATTACCCTTCTCTACTCATTCCCACCCAGTAAATTTTTTCGGCTTCTGGCAAGTGGCCATGTGGCCATGGGGGTTGAGCCGTATAAATTTTGTTTACGATGCTCTACCCTAAACCTCTTATGACCGTTATATCCATAGCGCCTGTAAAGCTATGGATAACTAAACCAAAAGGATTTATTCCTTGATAACAAAATTAGGCGAAGCCCCCTGGCCGCATGGCCAAGAGGGTAGAAGCTGAAAAATTTCCGCCGGCTATCGCGGGGATTATTGAGACCTCGTCGCCGTCTTTTAACGGCGTCTTGTCCATCTCGAGAAACCTTATATCCTCGTCGTTAACATAGATATTCAGGAACCTTCTAATCTTGCCGTTTTCGTCACAGAGCCGGTCTTTAATACCGGGATATTCTTTTTCAAGCGCGCCCACCAGCTCTTTCACTGTTCCGGCGCTGCATTCTACCAGATCCTTATCTTTTGTAAGTTTCTGCAGCGGCGTCGGTATTCTCACCTTTATTATCATTGTTTACCTCCTCATTATAGCTGTGATAGCTATCAGCTATCAGCTATCAGCTATCAGCTATCAGCTATCAGCTATCAGCTATCAGCTATCAGCTATCAGCTATCAGCTTTTTTTGCTGAAGACTGAGAGCTGAAAGCTAAACGTCAGTTTTCGACAGTCTATCTCACTCTCTCCTCGAACGACGCGAGCGTAGGCTTTATCTTCGCCGGCTTGCCTATCCTGTCCGCTACCGCTTCCTGCGTTTTTAATCCGTTGCCTGTTATGCAGACCACGATGGATTCGTCCCTGGGTATACGGCCTTTCTCAATAAGTTTCTTCGCGACCCCGAGGGTAACGCCGCCGGCCGTTTCTGTAAATATGCCTTCTGTCCCGGCCAGTAATTTTATCGCCTCGACCATCTCCTCGTCTGTTACCGAGTCCGCCCAGCCGCCCGATTTCTTAACCACACCTACGGCATAATATCCGTCCGCCGGATTTCCTATGGCGAGCGACTTCGCTATGGTATGAGGCTTCACGGGCTTTATAATCTCCGAATTCTCTCTTATGGCGTTAACTATCGGGGCGCACCCTTCGGCCTGCGCCGCGTACATCTTGACAGCGGCGCTCTCAACAAGGCCCAGCTGGCTGAATTCATTTATGGCCTTCCATATCTTTGTGATGAGAGACCCGCCGGCGCACGGCGCTATGATGTGTTTCGGCGCCTTCCAGCCTAGCTGCTCGATGATTTCGTAGCCGTACGTCTTCGACCCCTCAGCGTAATAAGGCCTTATATTTATATTCACAAACGCCCATTTATATTTCGCGGCTATCTCGGAACAGAGTTTATTCACCTCGTCGTAATTACCCTCCACGGCAATGAGGGTGGGCTTGTATATAAGCGTCCCTATGACCTTCCCCATCTCAAGATCAGCCGGTATAAATATGAAACTCTTTAACCTCGCGCTCGAGGCCTGACTCGCGACGGAGTTCGCCAGATTTCCCGTAGACGCGCACGCGACGGTGTCGAAACCGAATTCCTTCGCTTTCGTAAGCGCGACAGCTACGACCCTATCTTTAAAGGATAGGGTCGGATGGCTGACGGAGTCGTCCTTTATGTATAATTCTTTTACGCCAAGCGCCCTGGCGAGGTTATCGGCCTTGACCAGAGGAGTAAACCCGGAATTTAAGCCGTCCGCGGGCTTGCCGTCTATCGGCAAGAGCTCCCTGTATCTCCAAAGGTTCTTGGGCCTCGACTCTATCACTTTTCTGCTAAGGGCCTCTTTTATCTTGTCATAGTTGTAAACAACCTCGAGCGATCCAAAACAGTATTCGCATACATATAACGCTTCTTTCGGATACGCCCTGCCGCACTCTCTACATTTTAATCCTTTTACAAAACTCATATTCCTGCCCTCTCGTTAGAAATTTTTACATGTCTGCTGCAGTCGAGCCTCTCTTGGCCATATGGCCAGGGGGTTTCGCCTAATTTTGTTTTTCAAGGAAAATATCGTTTTAGTTTTGTTATTATAAGCTTTACAGCCGCTATGGATGTAATGGTCATAAGCGTTTCATGGTAGCGCGTCGTAAACAAAATTTATACGGCTCAACCCCCTCGGCCACATGGCCATTCAAGGGGATAATAATATTTATAGAAATTTTTTGGCTTTTTGCGTTATCTCAGTTTTCTCACTTTGACTATAAAATAAGCTCCCTCGTTCCTGATATCGACTATCTCCTGCCCGTCATTTTCGAGACTCTTCGGGACATTGGCCATTGGCTCTCCGTCGTCCAGATAAACGTCCACAAGCGCGCCCTGGTCCTGCGTCTCGAGGTAGAGCTTCGTCTTGACATAATTTAACGGGCAGGCGACACCCCTGAGATCAAGGGCCTTTTCGCTTTCGCCTTTAGGCTCTTCGGCGCCTTTTCCCCTGACTGAGAAATTGAAGTTAGAATCCATACTGTCATAGACTCTCTTTACCTCTTCATAAAATTCTTTGGCATATCGGTAAAGCCCCTCCTTGTCCTCCGTGCCTTTTATGTATGCATCCAATATATCCTTGAAACGGATGGACGCGATTTTCTTATCTATAAATTCTTTTTTGAATGAATCGATTGCCCCTATCGCTGTGCGCGGCTCTATGCCTTTAACTATGACAAGCGCCCTCGACGAGAGATGGATCGCCTCTTTTGAATGTTTTGTCGAAAACCCTTCCGTCTTAGCCAACGCCAGATTCTTCCTTGCCTCGTCCAGGTCGGACTCAATCATATCTATAACACCGGCGCCGCATTCTCCCTGCGTGAGGCCTTCCAGCGTAAAGGGCTCGTCCTTGCCCCAGTCTTTATAGAACGACTTGTCTTCCTCGAAATCCGGAATGTACGCGTATCTTTTAATAAGTTCCTCCATTATAGGAACGCCCTTTTCCAGAATGTACTGATGAACATCGACTCCTTCTTTCAGATCTGGGTTTATCCTCACGAGAAAATCTTTTATGAGAAGAGGGGTGTTTTTCGCCGGTACGATCCCTAAATCCCGGCCAAGCGCAGTCCTCGCCTCCTGCGCGATTCCGCCGACAAATATCCTGTAAAAAGGGGCCGTCTTGAGGCCTACCTTGCGGGCAAGGCCATGCAGGCCGATCGCGCCGATCGGATGCTGGCCGCATGAATTAGGGCAGCCGTTCACATTTATACTTATGCCTGTGAGCGCGGCCCGGCATAGATTCACATCCTCCAGGATCCTCTCCAGCTCTTTTGCCAGCCCCTTTGAATTACAGAACCCCAGGTTGCAGGTAGTGGCGCCGGCGCAGCATACTATATCCTTCGCGTTTTGAGCGTAAGTAAGGCCGCGGCCTATCCTCTTCAGTTCGTCATGCACAACCTCGGCATCGTCGGGCGGTATGTTTACGATATAGATATTCTGCCGCTGCGATGTCCGAAAAACAATATCCGGAATACGCCCTGCCAATCCTGCCAACGCCGCGGCATCTTCCGCGGGCAAGTCTCCAAATGGCGCTCTTATCCGAGCAATATGACGCCCCTTGCGAGCGGACGCCTTGCAGTCAACATCCCTCAACACTATATGCTCCGAATCCTTAAGCGCAGCGATCTCCTGCTTATACAATTCCTTAAACTTATCCGGCCCTATCTTCTCGACAAGAAATCTTAAGCGCGCATGATGCCTGTCTTTTCTCTCTCCATATTTAGAGAATACTTTCTTGACCGCCGCGGCGACATAGCCGACTTTGTCATCTGTTACAAAATCTTCCAACAACATCCCTACCCTGGGGCCTGACCCCATGCCCCCGCCCGCGTAAACCTTGAATCCCTTCGCTGTGTCTCTATTTTTGGCTATGAAGCCGATATCGGTTATGGTCGCAAGAGCGCAATCCTTACCGCAGCCGGAAAACGCAATTTTAAGTTTCCGCGGAAGAGTGTAAGAATCAGGACTTTTGAGCAAATATTCGCTTAAAGCCGTTACGTACGGCCGCGTGTCAAAGACCTCATCTTCGCACAACCCGGCGAGCGGGCATACAACTATATTTCTTACGGTATTGCCTCCGCCTCCTCTGGGGGACAGATTATAATCTTTTAGCTCCTCGATAATCTTTATCGTATCCTCTATCTTAACATCGTGTATCTGGATGTCCTGCCGCGTCGTAATATGCAGTATCCCGTTGCCGTAAAGCCGGGATGCCCGGGCCAGCGCGTTTAACTGTCCGGCATCCAATTGGCCGGACACCACCCTTATGCGCACCATGAACAACTTGCCGCCCCTCTGGTTATAGATACCCCATGGCACACGTATGCCCTTGAACCTCGCGGGATTTATCTTGAGCTCTAAAAATTCCGCAAGGGCCTTTTTATAATCGTCTATACTGTCTATCACTTCTTTCGGGAGTTTGAACATGTGTCGCTCTAAAACTCAGGTTTAGCGTATAGCTATACGCTAAAAAGCGTCGCATAACTACGGCTATAACGAGTCAAACTACGCCTTGAAATACTGCTCCATCGAAAAATATCTCTCGCCCGTATCCGGAAAGACGGTCACCACGCGCTTTCCTCTGCCGAGAGATCTGGCGACTGAAAAAGCCGCCCATGCGGCCGCGCCGGCGGATATGCCGACAAATAGCCCCTCTTCCCGGGCAAGTCTGCGCGAGGTATTGAAGGCATCGTTATCGTCCACCTGAATAATCTCGTCGATGACCTCCCTGTTTAACACTTCCGGAATGAACCCGGCGCCGATACCTTGAATCTTATGCGGCCCCGGCGGATTGCCCGAAAGGATGGCGCTTGCCCTCGGTTCTACCGCCACTATCCTTATCTTCGGATTCTCTTTCTTCAATACCTCCCCCACGCCGGTGACGGTCCCTCCGGTCCCAACGCCGGCAACGAAGCCGTCTATCTTTCCGCCCGATGCTTGTAAAATTTCTCTTGCGGTGGTCGTCCTGTGTATCTCAGGGTTTGCAGAGTTCTTGAATTGCTGCGGCATAAAACTGTTCGGCGTCTTTTTCAATATTTCTTCCGCCTTGTTTATCGCGCCTCTCATCCCCTCCTGGCCGGATGTAAGGACAACCTGAGCGCCGTACGCCTTTAATATAGAGATCCTCTCCAGGCTCATCGTCTCCGGCATGGTCAGGATGCACTTATATCCTTTGACTGCCGCGATCATCGACAGGCCTATGCCTGTGTTGCCGGACGTCGGCTCAATTATCGTGCCCCCCTTCTTCAATAGGCCCTTCTTTTCAGCCTCTTCTATCATGCTAAGGCAGATCCTGTCCTTGACACTGCCGCCCGGGTTAAAGTTCTCGAGTTTTGCCAGGATCTCGGCCATCTCCGGCTCCACAATCCTGTTTAACCTCACCATGGGGGTATTCGTAATCAATTCCAAAACATTATTCGCAATCCTGTCACTGAAAGGCATGTCTTCCTCCTCGTTATAGCATCGTTTAGCGTATAGCGGATAGCGTTTAGCGGATAGAAAAGTCGTATGACTAACTATACGCTACACGCTATACGCTAACCGCTAAACTTGCCGGCCGACTCAAAAACGCCGCCGCCCATATAATAGACAAATTCAATCCTATCGCTCTCCTGCAAAATCGTACCGCTGTATTTTTGTTTCTCCAGTATGCTATCATTGATTTCAACCGTAACTACTTCCGGTTTTATATTTTTAGCGGCAAGCAATTCGGAAACGCTCATCTCGGCTTTCGCGTCTTCCTTCTTTCCGTTTAAAACTATCGTAATGCCCATATGCCTCTCCTTAGCCTCGTTTCGTTATCCGTCGTCCGTAGTCCGTTGTCCGTTGTCCGTATTTTTTACGATAAACGGACGACTGATTACGGATAACAAGCGTGAGTTTTCGAATGGCTCACACTATCCTGACTTCCTCTTCGGTTATTTCCCCTTCCGCAATTTTAAAAGACCGGACTTGCGGACTTTCCATATTCTTTAAGGATATGATGACGTATGATGCTTCTGGATAAAAGGCCATCTCAACGTCATGGCCTGACGGATACGCCTGGCTTGCGACATGAGAATGGTATATCCCGATCATCTCAAGGCCAAGTTGTCTTATATCTTTCATCGCTTTAAATTGCTCTTTCGGGTCCATGAAGAACGTGGCAGGGCCCTTCTCGGCATTATCCATCCTGTAGACCTTTTCGATTTTTGATACTTTCCCGGCTAGTATCCCGCATGCCTCATCGGGCGCCTCTCTCCTGCATTGCTCTATCATCTCATCCAATAAGGTCTTACTTAAAATAAGCATCGTTCATCTCTTAATAAACAGTGTGTATTTAATTATACTTTGACCGCTTAACTGAATACGCAAGACGCATAACGCACGACGCAATACGAAACGAGGCTATGACGAGGCACTAAATCCCGTCTCCTTCGATGTTTACCTTGAGGGGCCTTGTGTGTATGCCGCACTCTCCGCCGCACTTACTCGTCCCTATCCACCGGCCGGCGCGTTCGTTATCGTCATTGGTTATCTTCGTGCACGGCGCGCAGCCCAACGACCTGTATCCTTCACCATAAAGAGGGTTGACCTTAACGCCATAAAGGGCCAGATACTGCCAAACCTCTCTCTCTTTCCATATCAATATTGGATTGAGCTTGACGAGCCCCTTGTCGCGCTCTTCGACCTCCCTAAAATCTGTGCGCGTCCTTCCCTCGGTGCAGCGAAGCCCCGTGACCCAGCATGTAACATTCATCTCCTTAATAGCCCTGGTCACAGGCTCCACCTTCAGAATATCGCAGCACTTGTCCGGATCCGTCTCATAAAGCCTGTCAGGTATCTCGGCGTCGCTTTCATAAATCTTAAGTTCCGGATAACGGGCCATCGTCTCAGCCATGAACCGAATGGTCTCGGGCGGCTTAAAGCGCGTCGTTACGATAAATCCGCGTATCTTCGCTACCGCTTTCTTAGCCAGGTCCCATACCGCCACAGAGTCCTTGCCCAAGGAATTCGCCACTACAAGTCCGTCGCCATATTTATCATGCGCCTCTTTTATGAGCCGAATAGACCTGTCCACTTTTTCTTTAAAATTCAACGTCTCAACCAATGTTTTTAAATCGTCTTTATTATCCAGTAATCCCATCTTGTCGTGCTCCTTTCGTGTCGCCTCGTAATAGTAGCGGAAATACAACGCTTTTTAGCGTATAGCGGATAGTTTTTATTTTTCCTATCCGCTATACGCTACACGCTACACGCTAAACGCTAAACTTGTTGTCTGACTCTCATATTTGATAAATAACCGCTTCTTTGTGCGTGTTTATCTGTTTAACCAGATCCTCAAATGTCATATTATCTATGATATCCGATGTCGCCTTTGCCACTTTCTGCCATACTCCTTTAAAGACACATTTGTATATATCCTTACAGCCGGCGTACCCGGTTTCTACACATGCTATAGGATCAACAGGCCCATCGATAAATCTCACCACTTCTCCAAGCTTTGTCTGGGACGGAGTTTTGGCTAACAGGTACCCGCCTATCTTGCCGCGTCTGGACTCTACAAATCCTCCTTTTTTCAAGTCTAATAATATTTGCTCGAGAAATTTTATCGGTATATCCGCCCGTTTTGCCAAATCGTGTATTGTTACAGGACCGCTGCCATGATGAAGCGATAGGTCAAGAATCGTCTTTAAGGCATAATCCCCTTTGTAGGTTATCCTCATTTTTTGCCTCGTTATAGCTGTGTTAGCTTTCAGCTTTCAGCTTTTTTGCTGAAGGCTGACGGCTGATAGCTAATCCTGAGTTTTCGAGCGACAGCAATGTATGCTAATCTATATTATCTCTATAAGCTAAGTCGAGTATATCATAAAATCAATTTTTGTCAAGAATTTTTTTAAAAAAATGCAACAGCCCGTAACAGTCCAGTTGTAAGAGCCTCCTAAGAAAAATGGGGTCTGACCCAGCGCGTTTATTGCTCATTGAATGGGTCTGACCCCATTTTTTGGCATAGCAAGCTATCTATAAAAAGGGGTCAGACCCATTCACGGCTTAATAGACTTAGTTGGGTCAGACCCCTTTTTATCACCGGCTCTTAAAACTCTGGTCTATTACGTCGATGGCTGCAAGATGGCGCAGTTAAAAAAAACTAGGCCAAGTCTTGACTTCGGGATTATCATCAGGTATACTTGATTATCAAAAGGTAGTTACTAACATAACTTTTTGGAGACATCGTTAGAAAAATGAAAACAGAGCGAAAAAATTTGTTCACCATTAGTAATTTGTCCGAGAGAGAAAGGAAGAATCTTGAAATATTTGATTTGATGACAAGAAGAGGCGCTGTTTCCAGGACAGATATCTCTAAAGAGACAGGCATTAACATGGTATCAGTGGCGCATTATATAAAAGAATTTATCGATAAAGGCCTGGTTTTGGAAACAGGCCTGGACGTCTCGAGCGGAGGCAGAAAACCGGAGCTAATAGAGCTTGAATCAAAAAACAGGATTATGGGAATAGATATCGGTCTGACCGAGGCGCGGGCAACTTTAACCGATATGCTTATAAGGGTTACCGAGAAAGTAAATATTCCTTTTCGACATACGGGAGAAAGGGAGATCGCCGATCATTCCTTAAAATTGATAGAAGGGTTGTTAAAAAAATCCGGGCAATCTAAAGATAGCATATCAGCTATAGGCGTTGGAGTAACAAGCGAGGCCCTCTTTCCCCTGGCGGGCGCGATAGAGGAGGCTTTCGGGAAAAGGACGTTTATCGCCAGGAATTATTTCTGCGCGGCTTTTGGAGAGAAGGCCTTGAACCCTAAAGCGGCCGATAGGGATATATTATATGTTCATTCGGACCTTGGCGTGGGAGTAGTTATCATAAAGAATGGTATCGTCCTGGGCCCGGCAGCTGAGGGGGAAGGCGCGATAATCTCCGATGATAATTCTTTCCGTAAAGGAGAAGGCTCAATTTCCGAAAAGACAAAGTATCTGCGGCCGTGGGGAAGCAATTTAGAGATCGCGAAGACCGCCAGGAGAGAAGTGGCCCGGGGGGTTGGGACAAAAATCGTGGCCATTGTCAAAGGCGATATTGACAGCATATCCATGGATTCTGTTATAGAAGCCGCCAAAAACGGCGATCAAGTGGCGTCGGAAATAGTCGCCAGCGCCGGTATAAATCTCGGCCTGCGCATCGCCTATCTTATCAACCTGTTTTATCCGCAAATAGTGGTGGTCGGCGGGGGCACGGAGAAGGCGGAAGATCTCGTGTTTGGCCCTATTAAAAAGATGGTTGAGAGGCTGGCCCTTGAGAAAAAGTCCGGATCTTTGGAAATAGCGCCTGGCGCATTAGGCGAGGATTCAGTCAGTCTCGGCGCCGCGTCGCTCGCGGCGAGAGAGATGTTTTTAAGGGCGTGAAAGCTCAGGTTCGTTATCCGTAATCCGTTGTCCGTAAGAGTTCGGAACAGAGCACAATTAAAAAATCAAAAAGCAAAATTCAAAGTTCAAAATTTTAGGTCCGAAGCATAGCTGTCCAAATTGGC
>JAUYDB010000119.1 GCA_030691985.1 Candidatus Omnitrophota bacterium
TCCGGCTGGTAGTAATCGTAGTAGCTTACGAAGTACTCAACGGCGTTTTCCGGAAAGAATTCCTTGAATTCGCTGTATAACTGCGCGGCGAGAGTTTTGTTATGAGAAATGACCAGCGTCGGCGAACCTGTGCCGGCAATGACGTTCGCCATCGTAAATGTCTTGCCGGAGCCGGTCACTCCCAGAAGGGTCTGAAACCTGCATCCATGCTTAATGCCGTCCGTGAGCTTCTTTATTGCCTCAGGCTGGTCCCCCTCCGGCTTGAACTTGCTCACAAGCTTGAATTTCGCCATTATACAATTCACTCATGTCCAAATAAACTTCTAACCCCACACCCTTGCCCTCTCCCCTAAAGGGGAGAGGGAATTCTTTTAATTTCCTCTCCCCCGAAGGGGGAGAGGATTAAGGTGAGGGGGAAGTCACGCTGATTTGGATAGTTATGATACAAGTTCCAGCGACATGTCTATCGACTTGACGGAAATGGTAAGCGATCCGATCGATATCATGTCTACTTTTGTCCTGGCATACTCTTCGACGTTGCCTATGGTTATCCCGCCGGATACTTCGAGAAGGGGCTTTTGCTTCGAAAACCTTCTTATCTCAACGCAGGCCAAAACATCCCCGGCCCTCATATTGTCCAGCATTACGATATCAGGTTTCCCCAAAAGCGCGTCACTAAATTCTGCTATGCTCGACACTTCAACCTCTATAACAGCGCCTTTCGCCGCCTTTTTACGGCAGCGTTCTACTATATCTTGTATGGCAATCTTCTTATTTCGCTGTACGCTGATATGGTTATCTTTTATCAAAATCCGGTCATACAACCCCATCCTGTGATTTGAGCCGCCGCCCGCAGATACCGCGTATTTTTCCAGATATCTCAATAGCGGCAGGGTCTTTCGCGTATCCATTATCTTTACGCCATATGGCTTCGCCTTGTCGACAAACTGCCGGGTCGTCGTAGCGATACCGCTTAAGAAAGATAAAAAGTTCAGCATCGTCCGCTCAGCCCTCAGTATCGAAGTCGTGCGGCCTTCAATGAACGCTATCTCTTTACCTGCCCCTGCGAAAACGGCGTCTTTGCAGTCAGGCTTAAACCGCGCGCTGGAGTCGACCTCGGCCATTATCCATTCCGCCACCTCAAGCCCGCAGACAACGCATGTCCCATTCGTCACTATGGCCGCGCCTGAACTGTCACGCTTATCGATCAAAGCGCCGGTCGTTATATCGCCTTTGCCTATATCCTCTTTTAGCGCCGACTTGATTATCGGCAGCACCCTGTCCTTATCGAGACGCGTGATGATTATGTTTCTCCTATTTCTTAAGTTATGTAATGTTATTTAACGTTATGGAACGTTGTGTAAAGTTACGATAACCTTACATACCCTTAATTAACCTTCCATAACTTTCCATAACATCTCTTTGGCAAGATACGGGAAATCGGGGGACACAATCATAGCTGTCCAAATTGGCGCAATTTCCCCCTCACCTTAATCCTCTCCCCCTTCGGGGGAGAGGAAATTATGAGGGAATTCCCTCTCCCC